>CAYTIS010000007.1:0-32838 GCA_964438035.1 uncultured Slackia sp. | reverse complement strand
AGAAAGCGCCACAGATCGCCGCAAACGAACATGACACCCTCGCCGCCCGCAGCGACACGCCCACCGCTCCCTGCATCCTAGCAGTAGGCCCTGAGCAGAAAAGTACGCTTACGCTCTTGCGCGGCGAGGACGCCTTCGTAAGCCAGCACATCGGCGACATGGAAAACGCCGCTGTCTTCGATGCCTGGCTTGAGGCAAAAAGCCACTTTGAGGCCCTGTTTGAAGCCCCCATCCAGGCTCTTGCCTGTGATCTACACCCCGAATATCTGGCCACCAAATGGGCGCATAAAGAGTCCCTGGCACGCAGCCTACCCCTGGTACAAACCCAGCATCACCACGCTCATATCGCCGCCGTCCTAGGAGAACATGACCTGGATGAAGCCGTCATTGGCATCGCCTTCGACGGAACCGGATACGGAGCCGATGGTGCCATCTGGGGCGGCGAGGTGCTCATTGCCAACCGTGCGGACTACGAGCGCTTTGCCAACCTCTCCTACCTGCCCATGCCGGGAGGTGCGGCTGCTATCAAACACCCGCTGCGCATGGCCTTTGGAACACTGTGGCAGCATGACCTGCTCGACCACCCGGCGGCAGCGTACGTAAGCCATAGCCTGGGGTCTGACCAGACGCGCCTGTGCGAGCAGATGATGGAGCGGGGCCTCAACACGCCCGTCACCTCCAGTGCTGGACGCCTTCTTGATGCCATCAGCGCGCTTTTGGGTATCTGCACGCAGCCCACGTACGAAGGCGAGGCCGCCATTCTCTTGGAGGCAGCCATTGATCCCGCCTACGAGCGCATGCGCGATGCAGGAAAGCTGCAGGGGCAGGCTCCTTTCGCCTTTGGTCTCATCAAGAACACGGCATGCCAGGGCAGCACTGCCCATGACACAAGCGTGCTCCTCCTGGATTCCCAACCGCTTGTACGCAGCGTCCTCGATGACATTGAGGCGGGTGTGGCACCAGGCATCATCGCTGGCAAGGTTCACGATGCCCTGGTTGACGCTATTGTGCTGGTGTGCCAAGCGGCTCATGCGGCCTATGGCCTGAACACTGCCGTTCTCGCAGGTGGGGTATTTATGAATCGCTACCTGGTGGAACATGCTGCCGCCGCTCTTAACCACGCCGGCTTTACCGTTGCCCTCAGCAACGACCTCCCGCCTAACGACGGGGCCATATCGTACGGACAGGCCGTCATCGCGGCAAAACGCCTCGAAGAAAGGGAGCAGCCATGTGCTTAGCAATACCCGCCAAGATTATCGAGATGAAGGAAGACTCGCTTGCCGAGGTGGACATTCTTGGCACCACGCGCAGCATCGCCACCGACCTTACTCCTAGAGCCCAGATCGGCGACTATGTGCTTGTGCATGCCGGCTTCTCCATTGAGATAGTCAGCGAAGAGGAAGCACAGAAAACCCTCGACCTCATCCGCGAATTCCCCGAGCTTGCCGACCTGGAATCTGTGTGATGGCGATGATAAGTCCCGATAGCTTCAAAGACCCCGTCCTCGCACGTGGGCTTATCGAAAGCATTCGAGCGCTGGCCCCCGAGAAGGTCACACTCATGGAGGTCTGCGGCACCCACACCGTGGCCATTGCCCGCAACGGTATCCGCAGCCTCATGCCCGAAGGCTGCCGTTTAGCAAGTGGACCGGGCTGCCCCGTCTGTGTGACCGCCAACCGAGACATCGATGCAGCCATCGCCCTGGCACGCGTGCCGGGCATCATCCTGACCACCTTCGGCGACATGACCCGCGTCCCTGGTTCTACCTCCTCGCTGCTCAAAGAACAGGCTGCCGGGCGCGATGTACGCATCGTCTATTCACCCATCGACGCATTGACCATCGCGCAAGAAAACCCCGAGCGGCAGGTAGTGTTTGTAGGTGTGGGCTTTGAGACCACCACGCCCCTCATCGCCATCGCCATCAAGCGCGCCAAGGCCCTAGGCCTTGCCAACTTCAGCGTGTTTGTGGCGCACAAGAACATGCCCAATGCTATGGACGTGCTCATGAGTGACCCTGACCTTAAGGTAGACGCGCTCATCCTGCCTGGTCACGTGAGCACTATCATCGGAGAAGAGCCCTGGCGCTTTTTGGCTGAGAAGTATGGTATTCCCGGCGTGGTCACCGGCTTTGAACCGCTTGACATCCTGGAGGGTATCGCCATGCTCATGCGGCAGCTGCGCGAGGGCCGCGCCGAAATTGAAAACGCCTACACGCGCGGTGTGATGCCCCAGGGCAACCCGGTAGCACTTGCGGCCATTGAAGAGGTATTTGACACCTGCACCGCCACCTGGCGTGGGCTGGGTGAGATCGAGGGCAGCGGCTATCGCATCCGCGAAGAGTTTGCCGACTTTGATGCGCTCCTTCGCTTTAATCCTGAGGTAGAACCCACCAAGGAACCTCGAGGCTGCCGGTGCGGAGATGTCCTGCGCGGCATCATGACTCCCGATGCCTGCCCGCTTTTCCGCCGTGTGTGCACGCCGGAAAACCCGGTAGGTCCGTGCATGGTCAGCTCAGAAGGCTCTTGTGCCGCCTACTACCGCTACTACTGATGCTCAGGCGGCGGCGACGCACGCTCCCTTCCTACCCCGCTTCATCTTGGAAAGGATAGTTATGAACGACGCAACGGTGCTTTTGGGACACGGATCTGGCGGTACCATGATGAAGCGTATTATCGACGAGGTGTTTGCGGCGGCCTACGGCGGTGAGGAGCTGGCCCAGGGCAATGATGCCGCCGTTTTGCCCAGCCCTGCGCCCAGTGAGCGACTTGCCTTTTCCACCGACACCTTCGTGGTCACGCCGCAGTTCTTCCCCGGCGGTGACATCGGCCGCCTGGCGATATGCGGCACCGTAAATGACGTGGCCACCAGCGGTGCCGTTGTGAAGTACCTCTCGGTAGGCATGGTGCTTGAAGAGGGTTTTCCCATGGATGACCTGCGCCGCATCTGCACCACCATCGCCGAGACAGCGCGCGAGGCAAACGTAAGCATCGTGACGGGCGACACCAAAGTGGTCAACCGTGGCCATGGCGATGGCATCTACATCAACACGGCGGGCGTGGGCTTTATCCCTGCGGGACGCGAGCTGTCAGGCACGCTCTGCCGTCCTGGCGATGCGGTACTGGTGTCAGGCACCCTGGGCGACCACGGCATCGCCATCATGAGCCAGCGCGAAAACCTGGCCTTTTCTTCCCCTATCGAAAGCGATGCCGCGCCTCTGAACTCCCTCATTGCCGAGGTGCTCGCGGCCGCGCCTAACACGCGCTGCTTCCGCGACCCCACCCGTGGCGGCCTGGCCTCTACCCTCAACGAGCTTGCCGCCCAAAGCGGTGTGGACATCGCCGTACGCGAAGCCGACGTTCCTGTGAAAGATGCCGTGCGGGGTGCCTGCGAGATGCTGGGCTACGATGTGTTTCAGGTAGCCAACGAGGGCAAGATGGTCTGCGTGGTGCCCGCTGGCCAGGCGCAAGAGGCGCTGGCGGCCATGCGCGCTAACCGCTACGGACGCGATGCCGCCCTGATTGGCCAGGTGGAAGAAGCCCAGACTCAGCGCGGCCCCAAGGTGTTTTTGGAAACGGCCTTCGGCAGCCGCCGCATCTTGGACATGCTCGTGGGCGAGCAGCTGCCCCGCATCTGCTAATCGCCGCTACCTCATTATGAGCCCGAAAGTTGTATTGAGAAGTTCAGGCTAGCATTCCGTTTTTGAGAGGGTATCGGTCGGATCCCCACCGTGATCCCTCAGTTACCGCATCTCCGGGTTCTTTGGCGCACCTGTGCAGGTCAGGCCCTTTTTTCTTCCTTCAAGACTTCCCTGAGGTCGGCTTTGATACAATACGCCGCGCAAAACGCCCCTCCGCGCACAAAAATGCGCCGTCACACCCTGAAACCTACTCTGCATTTGGGCACAAGGGGGAAAGGAACCGCGATGTTCGGCAATTGGAGCGACAAGCTCTATCCTTCTGCCAAAAAGCTGGTGCGCGACTGCGTCGCAAGCCGCATCCATGCCAAGGATGCCACCCTCTACGAGTTTGACGACGATGCCTGCGCCTGCGCGTGTAACTTCATGGGATGGACCGACCTGGCCACCAATCCCCCCACATCCCCCGCTGAGATTCAGGCATTCGCCAGCGAGGTAATTAACGAGGGCTTTAAGACGGTTCTGCTCATCGGACAGGGGGGCAGCACTCAGGCCCCCATGACCATCACCAAGTACAACAAGGTCGATTGCAACGCCCTTGACTTCAAAACCCTCGACAGCCTTTCGCCCGTACGGGTGCGCAGTATTGTCTCATCCCTTGACCCTGCGACCACCCTCGTGCTTGTATCTAGTAAGTCGGGCACCACTATCGAGATGAAATGCGCCCTCAGTGCCGTGCTCGCAGCATTTAAAAAACATGGAGGCGTGAAGCCTGAGGACATCCCACGCCACCTGGTAGCCATCACGGATGCAGGCACCCCCTTGGAAAAGCGTGCAAAAGAAGACGGCTGGCGGGCATGCTTTACCGGCGAGGCCTCAGTAGGTGGGCGCTTCAGCGCCCTTTCGGTCTTTGGCCTGGTACCGGCGGCACTTGTGGGCATAGACTTGGAGAGTTTTCTGGCCCGTGCCCAGCAGGCTGAGCTTGATTGCAGTATCGATGATATGGACAACCCCGCCATTCGCCTGGCATCTTTTCTTTGCGACAACGCCGCCAACGGACGCGGCACCTTCTGCTTTCTCACGCAGAAGCGCGGGCGCGTGCTGGGCCTCTGGATTGAGCAGCTGATTGCCGAAAGCCTGGGCAAGGAGGGACGAGGCATCCTGCCCAATATTGAGGTGGATTCACTCCTTTTGGCTCAGGACCGCCAGGATCGTTGCGCTGTCGTCTACAACACCAAAAACACCCTGTGGGATGAGAGCAAGAGCTTCGAAGTGAGCCTTGCCTATTTAGACGATGCCATCCCCCGTATCCATCAGCGCATCGAGGATGTCATTGAACTTGCTGAACACTTTGTGGTCTGGGAATACGCTACCGCCATGTGCGGCTATCTCATGCAGGTATGCCCCTTTGACCAGCCCGACGTAGCCTCCACCAAGGCGGCTACTCTTACAATTTTGACCGATGAGCAGCCCAAGCCGCGCTTCGTGGAGAACTTTTTGGGCGGGGTGCACGTAGGTGAGATCGAGGTCACCACGGCCCCCTGTGTTGAAGCGGATACCCTCACCTCCGCCCTGCGCACCCTGTTCGAGTCGATTAAACCAGGCGATTATTTTGCCCTCAACGCCTTTCTACCCTTTGACGGTGAGGGGCGGCGCGAGGCACTGGAAGCCATCCGCCATGGGGTGGCTGATGTCATGAGAGTGCCTGCGTGCCTAGAGATTGGCCCACGCTACCTGCACTCCACCGGTCAGCTCCAGAAAGGTGGGCCCAATAACGGGGTCTTTTTGATTATCTCCTCCGACGAGTTTAAGGACATCCCCCTTGTGAACATGGAGGCCGCCAGCCTAGGAACCTTGTCCAAGGCAGAGGCCTTGGCTGATTTATCAATTCTGATTGAGCGCGGACGGCGTTGCATGCATCTGCACCTACCCGACAACGCCGGGGTGACCCTGCGGGCCTTGAGCGATGACGTGTGCCACGTACTAGGCGCTATTCAGCATGATCGCGAGGGAGCACAAGCGGGATAACCTAGGTTTCGGATGACTCCTGACCCGTACCAATCTTATCGGTGCTGGGAAAGAAGATCTCGAGAGCCTCGAGATCCGTCGGCCTGCCGAAGGACGACCCGACGGCCGTGAGCACCAAGGACACCACAATCCCAATCACAATCTGGTGCATACCAAAGAAGGTGATGCCCAGCCCCATGGTGAGACAGTAGGCAAGCACGCCTCCCGCCATCCCCATGAG
The DNA here is from genome assembly GCA_964438035.1 of uncultured Slackia sp. Classification (GTDB taxonomy): domain Bacteria; phylum Actinomycetota; class Coriobacteriia; order Coriobacteriales; family Eggerthellaceae; genus Slackia. The sequence goes on along the minus strand of CAYTIS010000007.1, from coordinate 26,956 downwards.
CACGCCCGTTTTGTTAGCACGCTTCCAGAAAAACGCCCCCAGAAACGTCCAGCAAAACGCCGTTTCCAGCCCTCCAAAGGCGAACATATTGATACGCCAAATCACGTCAGGCGGCACGATGGAAAGCATGAACACGATGGCCCCAATCCCCAGCGTAATCACCTGACTAGCTCGCGACACCTTGCGCTCACTTACCTCCTGCTTAGCCTGATCAGCATGATGCAGCCACAAATCCTTAATAATCGATGAGGATGCCGCAATTAAGAGCGACGATACGGTAGAGATAGAGGCGGCGATAGGCCCGATAATGGCAATGCCAGCAAGCCAGGTGGGCATCGTCTGCACGATGACCTGGGGGATGATGTTATCTACGCTGTCACCGTAGGCGGTCAGATCATCGGTAAGCACCCCGGCAGAGAGCACGCCCAGGGCCGTCACCCCAATAATCATGGCACCCATAATTACCGTGCCGAGAATCATCGCCTGATGCAGCGACTGAGTGTCTTTAAAGCCCATGCAGCGCACCAGTGACTGAGGCAGTGCAAAGGTAAACACACCCACCAGCAACCACTGGGTAAAATACAAGCTCACCGGCATGTTGCCACCCGAAAGCGGCTCAAGCATCTCGGGGTGGTTAGTGGCGATGGTGTCCATGATGGCCTCGTAGCCACCGGCCTCGTTCAGCAACGCCGCCGCCAGCACCGCGATGCCCACGAGCATCGCCACGCCGCACATAGCATCGGTAATCGCCACGCCGCGAAAGCCCCCCACCGTGGTAAACACAATCACCGCGATGCCGAAAAGGCACAAGCCCGTTATATACGAGTAGCCCGTCACTGCCTCAAAGAGCTTGGCCCCGCCCACAAACTGCGCCACCATCGTGGCTGCAAAAAACAGCACGATGATGAGAGCCGATAAGGTGGCGATAGCGTTTGACTGGTAGCGGGCACGAAGCACGTCGATGATGGTAACCGCGCCCAGCCTGCGCGAAACGAGCGCCATCTTCTTACCCATAATGCCGTAGAGCAAAAACAGCGTGGTCACCTGCACGGCGGCCATATACACCCAGCCAAAGCCTATCTCCCACGCCTGACCAGGCCCACCCACAAAGGAACTAACCGATCCATAGGTGGCGATGGTGGTCATGGCCAGCACAAACCCACCCAGGGCACGGCTGCCGATAAAGTACTCCTTCACAAAGCCCCCGCCATGTGCGCGCGAGCGGCTGCGCACAATGACCGATACCACAAGGGCAGCAATCAAGAATACGACGATGGGGATGAGGCCCACGAGGTTTTCCAGCTCACTCATGGCCTTCGCCCTTCTCCTCGCCCAGGTCGAAGTCCTCAAAGACGCAGAGGCGCAGCACCACAACAATCACGATGGATACCAGCCACACCCCTACCGTGCCGCCAATCACCCACAAGGGCGTACTGAACAGCTCTAGCTCAAGACCAGACAGACCAAAACCCAGGACAACCCAGACGAGAACCATGAGAACCAGTGCCACACATGTGGCCTTGGCCTCGCGTGTGGCCTGCGCCATCTTCTCCTGGTATGTGCGCCGTTGCACAGGCACTGACATGGCACTCCCTTCCCGTCAAAGCCGCCTCCGTGCGCTTGAATACGTTCACCTGCAGCCAGACGTACAGGCATCGCTGCCCTCAGCGCAGCGATGCTGCCGCAGAATTCAGCCTCTTATAGCAATGAAAAGTCCTCTTGTCGATGGTCTGAAATGGGAAACCTGTGGGTCACGCGAGGCATGTCGCAGTCGCAGGAGCCTCAGTGCGAAGCCGTCAATGTTCGCAGCCGCACTGCGAAAGAACGCGATTGCCCGGATCTACAGCCCCAGCGCTTTTTTGAGTGAGGAGACGCGCCGACGCGAGACGGGAATCTTCTCCTCGACACCGTTAAGGGTGAGCAAAAGCGTGCCCCCCGTAACCGGCTCCACCTCTTCCACCAAAGAAAGGTTCACCAAATATCCCCGATGCACCCGGAAAAAACCATGCCCGTCCAGGCGTTTTTCGAGGTGGGCCAGGGAGGTTGTGGAGAAGTACTCATCCGAATCGGTATAGAGCTTAGAGTAGTCATCCTTGGCCTTGATGTAGCGGATGCTATCAATGGGCAGAAGCTTTTTGCGCCCACCCTTCTCCACGGGAATGCGCTCAGCCTGGGCCGCCTTCATGTGCAGGGTCACATGCTCGTTGGCGCGGCTGACGGCCTGACGCAGGCGGTCGATCTCGACGGGTTTTACCAGGTAGTCAACGGCGTTCACCTTAAAACCTTCAAGGGCGTGCTCACTATAGGCCGTAACGAAGATGACCGCCGGAGGATTTTTGAGACGCTGGAGGGCACCGGCAAACTGAACACCGGTAACCTCGGGCATGCTCACATCCAAAAACAGTACGTCCACCGGGTAGCTCTGCATCTTTTCGATTGCCTCGCGCACACTGGCTGCCTCGGCAACGATCTCGACACCGCCCACTTCCCCCAACAGATAACGAAGCTCCGAACGCGCAGGGGCCTCATCATCAACAATAATCGCATTAAACACAACGTCCTCCAAGCCACATAGATTCCAGCAGGGTACAAGCCAATGAAATGCGCGTATTATCCCATAACACACGCCGTGTAGACCCTTAGCGGCAATTTAGGGCGTACCTGCGGCTTGTTCTGCAAAAACAACAGACCTTGTGCATCATATCTTCCGTTTACCCAGTCAAATAGGCCATTCGTCTCCGCCATACTGCCACATTCCGGAGATTCTTGAGAGCACTCAATCGTCTTTGAGTGCGTCTTTGAGATGCATGATCACGCACGTGCCTTTGCCTGGCTGCGATTGCACATCCATGCGAGACTCGGCCCCAAAATTGCCCCGTATCCGATCGTTGATGTTCTTCATGGCGATACCCATCCCCTCACTGGACTCCGAAGCCGACCTCAAGAGCTTGCGGCTGTGCTCTGCATCCATTCCCACACCGTCGTCGCACACCTTGAGAATGACATCGTCTCCGTCACACTCGGCCGTCACCCGCACGGTGAGCTTTCCTTCCGTAGGCATGGCGTGGCGCACAGCGTTTTCCACCAGGGGCTGCACCGTGAAGGCGGGAACCATCATGCCCTCTAGGTCATCTTCTACGTCAATCCATAGGGCGAGGCGATCATCGCCAAAGCGCGCCACCTCGAAGTTGAAATAGCGGCTCGTCTGATCCAGCTCGCGCGCAAGCTCGATGAAGTCCTCCGAGTTCTCCAGCGTGCGGCGGTAAAAGACGGCAAACTCGCGCAGGAGCATGCGGGCGCGTTCGGGGTCGGTGCGTACCAAAGAGGCGATGGTGTTGATGGTGTTAAACAAAAAGTGAGGGTTAATCTGCGACTGGAGAACCTTAAGCTCCATGGCAGTAGCCAGTTTGGTCTGGCGGTCAAGATCAACAGCGGCAAGCTGAGTGGAAAGCAGCTCACCCAGACCCTCGGCCAGCGCCAACTGGGTCTCGGTAATCTGAGAGGCACGACGGTAATAAAACTTGAGCGTACCCACGATGCTCTCGCCCCGGCGCAGGGGCACGATGATGCCAGCCTTGAGCTGCTTGACCGTGGAGGGAAAACCAATCTCTTCGGGGGTGCCCAGCACCCGGATGCGGCCGTCTTGAAGCGCCGCGTAGGTAGCCTTAGTACGAATCACGCTGCCACCCGGACTGCCCTTTTCCTCTAGACCGGCATAGCCCAGGATATGCTCCTTGTCAGTGATGGCCACCGCCTGAGCCCCGGTGGCCGGAAGCAGCAGGTGACACACCTTTTGGGCCGATTCGATATCCATACCTTGCTGCAAGCACGACAGGGTCTCAGAGGCAATCCTTAAGGTGGCATCGGATTGACGGGCGCGTACGCTATCGGGATTGAGGCGCTGGTAGATGAGCAGCGCCAGCGACACGGTAAAGGAGATGCCAGCCACCACCATAAGGTTGCCGATGGCTTCGGGGTTATACAGCCCTACCACAAGCACCGCTGCGGCAAGCATGGCCGTGGCGAACAAGATGAGATCAAGCGCCTTGGCGTAGTTATCCTTCATCGTCATCGGTAGCATGAGACCCCCGATCTCGCGCCTACAATCCGGCTGCCCATTGTACCCTGAGGTGATGCTGTGCGCCCCGCACCTGCGCAGGCGGCCCGCCGCCGAAACGTGCAGGATGGGAGGGTGCGCTTAGAACAAAAGCCCCGTCTCGTTGAGGATGAGTACGATGGCCACCACCACAAGAAAGCACGCAAAAAAGATGCGCAGGGTGCGCTCAGGAATACGCTTGACCAGGTTGGCTCCCAACACTGCCCCGGGAATGGAACCTATCGCCATGGCAATGCCCACGGCAAAATTGATATTGCCTAGCACGGCCTGCTCAACCACACCCGGCACCGCCAGGATGCATACGGCCGTAAGCGAGGTACCCGATGCAAGGCGCATAGGCACGCCAAGAAGCGACACAAACAGGGGCACCATGATGAAGCCGCCGCCTACACCCACGTATCCGCCCATGAAACCGGCGGCCATACCGATGAGAGCTGCGGTGACAAAACTGGCTGCGGAAAAGCGAAAGCTGGCGATGAAGGCGGCTTCCTTAGCCATAGGGTCGGGCTGCACGGAATCGGGTGCAAAAGCTTGCTGCGCCGCAGATACATACCCGTCCTGCACTGCAGGTGATGACTCGCCATCCTGTGCTACAGCTGTTGGGTTGCCGCTCTGTGCCGTGCCTACCCTCTTGTGTTCGCCCGTGGCTTTGTTGTGCTGAACACCCTGATCGTCAGCCCGAATCTCTCCCTTAGAGGCCTTCAGCGCCTTGCTGAGCATCGTAGTCGCTGAATACACAATCACCGTCGCAGCCACCGCCATGATAAGCCACGCGGGAGAAGCATCGGCCGCCAACACCCCCAAAGGCGACAGACAAGCTCCAAAGAGTCCACAGGTCACACCGATCTTTACGACGCTCGTCTTATTGCGCGCGTGCTTACCCATCCCCGAGATTGAGGTAGGCACGATAGTGAATAGTGAGGTCCCCGTGGCCGCAATCGCATCCATCCCAAAGACCAGGCGAAACAGCGGCACCATAATCATCCCGCCGCCAATACCCAACAGTCCCGACAGCACACCTACACCCACGCCCGCAACGACCGCGATGACGAAGGTTTCCATACGCTGCTCCTATTCTCCTGCACCCAAGTTGAGGCGGATTTCGGTGGTTGCTCCGGGATTAAAGCCCGTGCCCATGGCCACCCCGTGCTCGTCCCTGCCGGCGGAACGCAGAAGGGCGCTGCGCAGCATGCCGTCGTTTTCCATCCGCTGCATAAGCGTGGGCCACAGATATTGGAACTCAAAATACTTGGCGCAGTTGGACTCGGCGTAGTGCGCGGCCTCCCCCGTAGCCGCCTTGGCAGCAGCGCGATACCCCTTGCCATCAGGACGGCCGATGGAACGCAAAAGCGCTGTACGCTTGATGAGTTTGACCACGCTCTCAGTAATAAAGGGGCCGGGGTAGGGCATGAGTGACTGGGGCTTGATCTGCATGAGGTCGATCTGGGTGCGGGCGTATTCGATTTTGCGGTACTCATAGAGCCAACGGAAAATGTCCTGGCGAAAGCGCAGGCCCTCACGCGGAGTCTTGGGCGGCAGATGACGGATCACCCAAGTGTTGTCAAACCAGATATCGCTTCCGTACATGCGCAGGTCAAGCAGGTAGTCTAGGTCTTCACCACGCGCAATCCACGAGTCGAAGGCCACGCGCTTGAAGGCCTCTTTATGGATGGCGAGACAGCCTCCGCACGCGTGATTGGAGCGCGACAGGCGCGGACCGTGCATGGCCTTGGTCATCCACCCGTTAAAGGCCTTGCCCTGCTCCCAAAAGTGGTCGTACCACTTCTTGGAACGGGTGGACAGGTAACTGTTGTACGCGTTGAGGTAAAAGCCGGTCTTAGCGAGGATGGGCACGCCGCGACGGGTAAGTTTTCCCAGGCCATAGACAGCACGCTCCAGAAAGGCGGAGTCTTCAACTACCTCGTCATCATCGATGAATACGGCGGCATCAAAGCCCAGAACGTTAGCCATGAGCAGGCCCATATTGCGCACCGCCCCGTAGCCGACCAGGCCCACCTCGTTATGTACGGTAATACCCAGCTGCTCCAGGCGCTGGTGCACCAGCGCTGCCTCAGGTGCGCCAATCACCACGATATCCAAGTCAGAAAAGCGCGACGCCACCGAGCGAACCTTGCTAGCAGCCTGGTTCTCAACTCCTGGCTCGGCAGCTACCAACACCACCACCGCCCCCAGCCCGTTCACACGACGCAGCGACTCCAAGCAGCGCGGCAGCTCACCTTCCATGACCAGCGGTGTGCAATGGTCATAAGTGCCCGTAATGCTACCGCCCTGCACAACATTGCTTGACGATATATAGGTGGGTATCAAAACGACCGGGTTCATAAGCTTCCTCCGAGGGAAACACGGATCGAGTGAGGCGATGCCGACCGTTGCCGAGGCGCGACGCCAGCTTGCCAGGCCCGCCGTACGCCCGATACGCATCCCGCACAGGAATCATCCGTGGGACTGTTTGTTGAGTCCGTATATTCTAACCCAGCGATCGCCCCGCCGCATCATCTGCATACGCGCGCTCAATCCGATGCAGGTGTACCAGTCGCACTCCCTTTACGAGGCGAACACCTTAGCGCGCTTGAGAGCCGCAAGCAGGGGAAGTCCTAAGATATACACCACACAAGCCTCGCCCAGACCCGTGGCCACCAGGCCGAACAGATACATGGGCAGGTAGGCCCCATCAAGGCTCACGCTCGTAAAGGGAATGGTATAAAAGCCCATACCCACCAGCATGAGGGGTAGATAGGCTGACACAATCAAGGCGTTGGCCACAACCGGCCCCGCAAGCGCCACCTTGGAGTTGTGAGCAAAGCGTCTGCACCACAGCGCCCCCAACAGGGTAGCCAGCGAGCCAAACACCACGTCCAACAGCCCTAATGCTCCCGTACCGTTAATCACAAGGGCAGCCAGATTGGCGATGACGCAGCCAATTGTCAGGCCGGGGACGGCCGCTGGCGTAAGCACGGCCAACACCACCAGCGCCTCGGATATGCGGAATTGAACGGGACCCCAGGCCAGACTCTGAAGCAAAACCAGGCAGACCAGCGTGCAAGACGCATAAGTAGCTGCCACCAGTCCAGCCTGGGCAATGTAGCTTGTGCGCGCTAGAGCAGCGCCCTTGGCGGTGTGTTCCATGGGATTCTCCTTTGTTCCACGCTGCGGCAGAATGCCACACGGGCTATGGGCAACGACAGATACGTGACGCGCAGGGCCCATCGATGCACATCACAAGGGCGCAGTATACCAAAACGCAGCCGAGCAATACCCGTGTCGACTGCGTTCGAAAATCCCTGCTACGCTGCGGAACTACGGAGCTGGTTGTCGAGTGGGTTGTGCGCAACCCGTGGCACGCGCGGCCTTAAGTCCTGGTCTCTTTAGCAGGCGCGGCCTTTTCGGCTGCGGTGGCACTGGCCTCAGCAGCGCTGGAGCGCTTCTCCGCCTTCTTTGCTGCCTCGCGCTCAGCCTTGAGCTGGGCAATGGGCTTGTGAGCATCCTCTTGCGTGGCAGTATCTTCCCCAGTCTTCTCGGCGGACTTGTTAGCCGATGCCTCCTCCACAGCAGGCTCTTCCTGTTTTTTTACCCCGAACACGCCCTTAATCTTGGCACCAATCCCGTTTTCATGACGATCACGGCGCATAGCCTCGGCCTTGGCTTGAGCCTTGGCGGCATATTCGCCGGCATGCTTTTTGACCTCCTTGGGATGCCGCTTAACCATCTCTTCCTGGTAGAGGCGACGTACCCGGCGAATCTTGTAGAGATCAAGCCACAGCGCAATAAGGATACAGGCGTAGGCGGGAATGAGCAGCATCCACGTGACCACCGAATTGTCGCCAGACAGGCTAGGTATAAACATAGCGGCGCAGGTGAGCACGATAGCGATTACCAAAAACACCCACCACATCCGGCGTAGGCGCTTGTACTCCTCGGTGGGCGGGTTGTAGTACAGGCTGTCAAGCTCACGCCGCTTTTGACGCTGCTCACGCTGGATAGCCTTTTTCTCCTGCGGGGTCTTCTCGGTGGAACGCACATACACACTCGACGCCGCCTTGGTCTTGGGCTTCAGTGACGAGGCTGAGCGCTTGGTCTGTCCCTTGGGTGGGTCACTTTGGTAGCGATCATTCATCGGGTTGCGTTGTGTCATGGTGCTCCTCCGTCGCTCTTCCTTATACCGAAAGAACGCATGAGACGAGACGAAACGGCAATTTCGTTTCGTCTTACGCCTTCTTTGTCAATACCGTGCCGAAGGCATCCTAGCATAAACCTTTCAAGCAAAGCGCCCCGCCATGAAGTAAGGATCAGCGCGCCTCGAAAGCCTTGCCCGTGATGCGCTCGTAAGCCTGAATGTATTTCTGGGAAGTCTTGTCGATGATGTCTTGTGGCAACCGAGGCGGCTCGCCCGTGCGATCCCAATTATCAGAAAGCCAGTTGCGTACGAACTGTTTGTCATAGCTGGGCTGCTCTTTGCCCACCTCGTAGCAAGCCGCATCCCAAAAGCGGGAACTATCGGGAGTGAGCACCTCATCACCCAGCACAATCTGGCCACCTACCGTACCAAACTCGAACTTGGTATCGGCGATGATAATGCCGCGCTCGCGCGCGTGGGCAGCTGCCTTCTCATAAACTGCCAGCGAAAGATCGCGAATATGGGTGGCAGCATCCTCTCCAATAACTTGGACGCAGCGCTCGAAGCTGATGTTTTCGTCGTGGTCACCCACCTCCGCCTTGGTAGAAGGTGTGAACAGAGTTGTTGGCAGCTGGGCGGAATTCTTTAGACCCGCAGGTAGCGGAATACCACACACCGCACCGCTTCGCTGATAGTCCTTAAAGCCGCTGCCAGTCAGATACCCGCGTACGATGCACTCCACCGGAAACATAGAGGCCTTCTTCACGAGCATGAAGCGACCCTCCAGGTACTCCGCCCACGGCTTGAACTGCGCAGGCAGATCGGCTACATCGGCACTGATCAGATGATTTTCTACCACGCCTTCCAAAAGCTCAAACCAAAAGCAGCTGATCTGCGTAAGCACCCGGCCCTTGTGGGGAATTTCGTCAGCCAGCACGTAGTCAAAGGCCGAGATTCGGTCGGTGGCTACCAGCAGCAAAGTCTCGCCCAGGTCATACAAGTCACGCACCTTGCCCTGCGCATCGGGAGTAATCGTGATGGGATTCATCGCTTGTGTCCTTCCTTAGTGATGTGCCCGCGCCTTCGCCTCGACCAGTACCGCGCGCCAACCCCGCACGCACCAACTACCCAAGCGGCTTAAGTTTGCCGCTTTTGCTCTTGGAACTTCGAGAGCTGCTGTCTTTGGCGTTTTTGCGCTCCTCCTTGGCCTTTTGCTCCTTGATACGCGTGTAATCATAGAGCGGGATGTGGATGGTAAAGCAAGCACCTTCACCTTTCTTGCCCTCCACCTGAACCCAGCCACCGTGGCGATCCACAATCTCTTTCACCACGGCCAGACCTACACCCAAGCCACCGCTCTTGCGCTCGCGACTCTCCTCGGCGCGCCAGAAACGATTGAACACCATCTTGCATTCCTCGGGCGAAAGGCCAATACCGGTGTCACGCACCGCGATAGAGGCCATAATCTCACCCTTGCGCACCTTCACCGACACGGTTCCAGGCGCGGGTGTGTAACGCACAGCGTTGGAGATGAGGTTGGCAGTGGCCTGGCGTAGCATGTCGCGGTCACCAAAGACCATCACCTCATCCTCGGCATCGTATTCCAGCACCAAACCGGCATCGTTAACGAAGGCCTCGTGCGACATCACCAGCGGACGAATTAGCTCACCCACATTGACGACCTCTTCGCGCATGGGCGTGGAACGGCTTTCCAGGCGCGAGAGCTTGAGCAGCGCATCCACCAAGCGGCCCAGGCGCTGCACCTCGGCGTTGACAGTAGCAAGCCGCTCGGCATCAGGTTCAAACACCCCATCCACAATCGCTTCCACGGTGGATTGGATGGCCATGAGCGGCGTGCGCAGCTCATGAGCCACATCCATGGTCCGGCGCCGCTCCAACCGCTGGTTTTTCTCCACGCTCTCAATCATGGCGTCGAAGGTCTTGCCCAGCTCGGCAATTTCATCCTCGCCCTCCAAATTGGTGCGGGCTGAGAGGTCACCCTCTTTGATGGCTACGGCGGTCTTGGTCATGCGGCTGATGGGATCAACCAGCCCGCGCGCGAACAAAAATCCGATGCACGAGGCCAAGACCACCGAAAGCACCGCCGCCAAAATCATGGCCTGGTAGCTTTGGTCACGAAAGTTTTCGTCGGCCTTGGAAAGAAGCATCTCGGAGCCATACACCCACATACTCACGGTGCCGATAACATGCCCGTTCACCTCAATAGAGGCTGAAGCCATGTTCTCAGTGGAGTCAGGAGCAAAGGTAATAAGGCCCGTGCCGTCATCATAGGGCGTACTCTCTACCTCCACTGCAGAAGAGTCAAAGAGTACACGCCCATCAACAGCCGAGGTCACCCGGATGCCCATGCCCGGTTGCAGGGTTTGGGCCGCCTGGGCCGAAGCCATGTCGCTGCTGCTTAAGGCCGGATACTCGCCCTCGCCCGTCTCCTCGATATTATTGATGGTGACGGCGTATTTGCTCTCGTAATCATCCGCGATACTGGAAGCCGTAGCGTTGGCCATATCCTGCACATTTTCGCGGGTGTAGGTTTGGAAATGCTGCTCCCACACATACGAAAGCACGCCCATCGCCACAATAACGGTCATGATGGCGATGAAGGCGAAAGTGATGGTCATCCTCGCGGTGTAGGACAGACCGAAGACGCATTCATGCAGGCGGTTGAAGAAACTCTTCCGCCGGCGATCCGATGACTGGCGCATGGAAAGCGTGAAAACTTACTGCTTGGTGGGATCTTCGAAACGATAGCCCACGCCATGCACAGTGTGGAGCCACTTGGGATTGCGAGGGTTGTCGCCAATCTTGGCGCGCAGATTTTTCACGTGGGAGTCGATGGTACGCTCGTAGCCCTCAAAGTCGTAGCCCAGGACCTTTTCGACCAGCTCCATACGCGAATAGACGCGACCGGGATAGCGTGAGAGGGTGGTGAGCAGCTTGAACTCGCTGGCGGTCAGGTCCACTTCCTCACCGTTGACGAGAACCTTGTGACCTGATACGTCGATGGTCAGCTCGCCAAACTCAAGAACCTCGCGCTGGGGCTCGGAATCGGCGTGGACGCGACGCAAAAGGGCGCGTACGCGGGCGACCAGCTCGCGGGGGCTAAAAGGTTTGACCAGGTAATCATCGGCGCCAAGCTCCAGGCCAATGATCCGATCTTCCACCTCACCTTTGGCAGTGAGCATGATGATGGGCACGTCGGAGTTGTCGCGGATGGCCCGACACACCCTCTCACCCGGCACGCGAGGCAGCATAAGGTCGAGAATCACCAGATCAAAATGATGCTTGGAAAACTCCTCCAGCGCCTCCTGACCATCACCCACAGCGGTGACCCAGTAGTTTTCGCGCTCAAGGTAGGCAGCTACGGCATCCCTGATGGCTTTTTCGTCCTCAACGAGCAGAATGCGGCGGGTCTCATTGCTCATACAAAACTCCTCAACGTTCTCCGGGAAAGGGTTTCCCGACTTGGCGGGCGTATGCCCGCAGGCCACAGGCCTGGTCGCGACAACAGTACAAACCGCGCAGGCAGCGCGGTCTGCGTTTATTGTAACGATTCGGAAGAAACCCTCGAAGGCTGCCAACCCAAAACGACATAATAAACCGCCATGGCTCAGAAAAAGCCCACACCAAGGCGCTCGGTGCGCACCGATTCAGCACGCACGACCAGGTCGCGCGGCACTTTCGCGCGCTCATCAACAGGCGGCAGACCCTCATTACGCCAAGATAATTTGAATTTTGCTAGGCCCTCGCTGCGCTCTTCTGCCTCCGTGAGCCGCCCTTCTGCTGGCTCAGTGCGCAGACGCACCTCCTCGCGCTCCAGCCACGCCTCTGTCCGACCGAGCTTTCCCTCCTCGCGCCCTTTGCGCAACACCCCGCGCATCGGTAATGCATTGGGCAACTTGGGCGTCACCTCGATTGATCCCAAAAGCATCCTACCCTCGCTTATGGGCAAGCGCCCCAAAATAGGACTACCCTCATTTGGACGCAAACAGGGTCAATCGGAACTTCCCACGGCACGCCCCTCGAAGTTACCCACGGCCGGGCCTGCAAGGAACTCCTCGGGGCTACCCACAACCGGACCTGCGGGGCGCTCTTCGGCACGCCCCAGTGTGCGCGACCTAGAAAACTCCCTTGATGCGCCGGTGGACATCCCCACCCCCGAAGGAGGACGCTTCTCCATCACACGCCGCCAGCTCCTCATCGGCACCGCCACGGTAGGGGTGGCAGCCTTGGGAGCGGCTGCTGTCACGATTGCGTCCGAGGCAACTGACAACACCACGATTGATACACTAAGCGTGAGTACCGACGCGGTGTTCACGCAAAATGACATCGACGAGGACAGCGTACTGGACGGCAACGGCCCCATGAGCCTGCTGGGAGAATATCAGCTGCCCGCTGGCACGCTTGTGTGGGCTACACCGGGGGCCAGCTACGCAGCGTGTTTGCTGCCCACAGACACGGCCTCACCCCTCACCCAGGTGGGGCTTTTCTCGCTTTCCAACGGGTCATACAGCGTGGTTCTTTCCGGCCCGGTTTCCGAGGAAAACGGCTACGACATCTATGACGTGCGCTGTGAAGATGCCGGGATTGTATGGGCAGAAGCCAACTGCCTCACCGACGATTGGCGTGTTTACCAAGCCAGTTTAAGCGACACGACCATAGGCGAGCCGGTATTGGTGGACGAGGGTGGGAGCGAATATGAGGTACCCACCTTGGCCACCGCAAGCGGACGTGCCTTCTGGCAGGTTCTGCCCGATGCATCGGGCACGGCATCGATGGAAAACTCGCTGCTCAAATCGGCCGTGTTCGGTCAGAGCGACATTACCGAAGTGTGGCGATCCAACGGGCGCATGAGTACACCGCCCTACTCCACCGGCGATGGTATCGTCATCACCCCGCGCGTGGACGCCTCCAGCGTGTACTACCAGCTCACGCTCCTCGATGCACAAAGTGGCGAGATGCAGGACTCCATGATTTTGCCCGCATCCATGGCCCCTGACGAGGCGGGCTACGTGGATGGGCGCTTCGTCTTTTGTTTTGAGAAGATTTACAGCTACGGAGACGGCATCGCCAATCTGGGTACCTACCTGCCCGTTGACCAGGGCGGCGGATCGGGTGACTCGTGGTTTCGCTTTGGCCGCACGCCCTTTGCCCCGCCGGCCTGGGTGGGGTCCTATCTTATCGTCAAATCAACCATGGCGATTGTGGGCGTGGACATAGTGACACGCACCATGTTTTCCTTAGACTACCCCGGCAGCAGCGACGACTACGGCGAGTACCTCGCAACCACCGGCACCACCGACACCATCGTGACCTACACCGCCATCATCGGCTCGGATGAGAGCTCCTCTTACACCCTCGTACGCGTCTGGCGCTATACGGACTCATAAGAGTGGATGCAGCATGCGGGCGCGAACACATCAATCACTGCCGTACCGCTAAAACTCCAAACCCTCAAGCTTGGCGAACACCTCGTCTTTGTGGCGCAGAAATGCCCACGGGTCAAAAATCTCATCGAGGACCTCGGGTGTGAGATTCGCCTCTGGGTCAGCCTCCAGTCGCTCGCGATAACTCGGCCCGAAGGCGGCGTTTTGGATGTCGCTCCACACAGCCATGGCATTGCGTTGGACAATTGCGTAGGCCTCCTCGCGCGTGATGCCTGTATCCACAAGAGCCAACAGCACCTTTGAGCTGTAGATAAGTCCGCGCGTGCGCTCAAGGTTATGAATCATCTTGTCGGGATAGACCACCAGACCCTCAAGCATCCACTGCATCTTGCCGAACATGTAGTCAAGTGCGATAAAGCTGTCTGCCAAGGCCACGCGCTCGGCGCCAGAATGACTGATATCGCGCTCGAACCACAGGGCCACATCATCAAAGCCCACCTGCGCGTTTGCCTTCACCACACGTGAAAGCCCACAGACGCGCTCGGCAGTGATGGGGTTGCGCTTGTGGGGCATGGCTGACGAACCCTTCTGCCCGGCCTTGAACGGCTCCTCGGCCTCAATCACATCGCTTTCTTGCATGAGACGCACCTGTAAGGCGATGCTCTCCAGTGTTGAGGCGACAACAGCAAGAGCCGCCATGACCTGGGCATGACGATCACGTGCCAGCACCTGGGTGGACAGCGGATCAGGAGTGAGGCCTAGCTTCTCGCACACGAAACGCTCCACAAACGGGTCGATGCTGGAATAGGTTCCCACCGCGCCGCTGATGGCCCCCGTTGCCGCCTGGGCGCGGGCCTCAAGCAGACGGATCTGGGCGCGCTTTAAGGCCCAGGCCCAGCTGCCAAACTTCATTCCAAAAGTCATGGGTTCGGCATGGATACCGTGCGTACGCCCCACGCACAGAGCCTCCCTAAACTCAAAGGCACGAGTGCGGCACACCTCGCCCAGCAGCCTCACATCCTCAAGGATGATGTCGAGGGCCTGGACGATCTGGTAGGACAGGGCGGTGTCACCCAAGTCAGAGGAGGTCATGCCGTAGTGCACCCAACGGGAGGGCTTTTCTTGACCCTCGGGCACCTCGGCATCAATATGCTCGGCCATGCAGGTCAAGAAGGCAATAACATCGTGGTTGGTCACGGCCTCAATCTGATCGATACGCTCGACACTAAAACCAGCGTGGGCACGAATCCAAGCTGCTTCCTCCTTGGTGATGCCACACTGCCCCAGCTCAGCCTGGGCCTCACAGGCTAAAAGCTCGATCTCTTGCCAGATGGCAAACTTGTTCTCCGGCTCCCAAATCTTGCCCATGGCCGGGCGCGTATAGCGTGCAATCATGGCAGTCCTTTCTTTTTATGCCCCGTTCGACACAGAACCCCGCCGCATCCGCCTCAAGCAGGACACGCAGGACAGAGGGAAGCATCGCCGCATCTTACCTCATGCAGAGCACCCTAAAGACAGCAACACATGCGGCCTTATTCTTGGGGAATGAGAAAGACAAGAATGATATAGGCAACCATTACGGTGAACGGTGAGATGACCAGCAGAATAATCCCCATCACCCGCACAAGCGCCGAATCGACACTGAAATAATAGGCAATGCCGCCGCACACGCCCAGAATACGCTTATCGGCCCGGCTGCGACGCAGGGGTCGCGAGGAGCGCCCCTGAGTAAAACCAGCGAGCCTACCGGTTTTCACACCCCATAAAAGAAACGCACCCGCCGCCAAAACGGCCAGAGGCCACAGCACACGCCACACGGCAAACACCAGATCCTCAACAGCATCCCAAATCCTGTCGGGGATGACGATGTCAAACAGCTCCCACAGTCCAAACGCCACCAACGCAAGACCCACAAGGACAGCTATCATCTGGGATTTTGTGCTCTTCTTACCGCCTTCGGGCATGCTGGGCGCTCCTTTCAATCACTGGCGGGTTATGCGAAGACGCACGCCCCCCGCACTTGCGATTGGACGGATGGGGCCGTGACCTGACGTCTTAGGCGGGTAGGATAACGGAGATAGCGTACACACCAAGAAACGGTATATGCATCGTAATGTGCGACAGAGGGCCTCCGACTGCGTAGATGGTCAGGCCCGCAACAATGACCGCTGTAACACAGAGGGCAGACATCAAGACGAGTAGGTCGTTTTTGAGTGCACAGGAGATGATGAACACCCCCAGTGCAATGACGAGCAGCGGCCACAGCTCCTCGAAGGCGTGCGGCAGGGTGTACCACGAAAGCAGGCCCACACTGATGAGCAAAAGGAGCGGCCCCGAAATCAGCAGCACAATCCCGCAGGCAAGCCTCATCAGGGGCGTGAGGGATGAGGGAACCACCATAATCACCAGGCCGCCCAAGGTGACGAGACACGGCCACATCTGCCACCACGCCACTTCATCGGCCAGGCCGCTGATCAGCGCAGCAATACCGATAAAGAGCACCACCACTCCAGCCCACACCATCAAGTAGACGCTTCGACCCAATCTCTGGCCCTCGCCACGAATGCGCGCTTGACTGCGGCGGGCCACCACCTCGTAGTGCGTGGCAGAGCCAAAACGCTTGGTGTGAGCCATCTGACGTGCGGCTTCCTGTGCGTAGTTCCAGGCGGCCGCATCCCAAGCTTCCTGCTGGGCTTCCTGCGATTCTTCGGCGGATGGCGTACAGGCAAAGTCACCCTCAGTGGAAGTCGCAGGAGAAGCCTCGATGAGGGCCGGGACATCTTTCACGCAGGTGTCGCAGGCGATGGTGTCCACCACATTGAGGCGACGCGGCAGCACAAGCCACAGCACCACGTAAACAAGGATCGCCAGACCAAGCGTGGAAAGACAGAGCAACACCGCAAGGATGCGTACGATTACCGGGTCAATATCGCAGTATTCGGCAATGCCGGCGCACACACCCGCCACCACACAGTCATCAGAACGGTAGAGCTTTTTGACCTCAGTTGCCACGCTTCCCCTTCTGTCCTCAAAAAAAGAGCCGGAGGCGAACCTCCGGCCATCGTGACTGCTTTTGGATAGCTAGCTGGCGTGCTCGTCGGAGACGGTAGGCATCTGCTTGCTCACGCTCAACGATGCCACACGCCGCCTGCGCATGCGCTGAACCTTGAAAACAAACTCCTCAACGCTAAACACATCACCCAGCTGAGGCACACAGTCAAAGGTGTCCATGAGCCAACCGGCGACCGTCTCGTAGTCATCGCCGGCCTTGACGGGCCAGCCCATCTCCTCAAGCATGTCACAGGGGCAAGCGCCACTGACCACCCACTCGCCATCACCCACACAGGTGATGTAAGCATCCTCCGGGTCGGTCTCATCGAGGATCTCGCCCACAATCTCTTCCACGATGTCCTCGATGGTTATTAAACCAGCAGTGCCGCCATACTCATCAACAACTATCGCCATCTGTTGACGTTTCGTTTGCATCTCGTTAAGTAACGACATCAGGTTCTTGCTCTCGGGCACAAAGAGGGTTTCGGCCATATAGTCCTTCACGCAGTCCGCTTCGCGATCCTCTAGCAAAGGGTCAATGAGATCTTTGTAGCGCACCACACCGATAATGAAGTCGTGGTCGTCGTGGTACACCGGCAGACGCGAATACCCCGTTCCCCTCATGCGGTCGATGGCCTGACGCACGCTTTCACAGTCCTCGACGGCGATGATGTCCACACGCGGGGTCATTACCTCCTCGGCCGTTGCATCACCCAGGTCAAGAACCTCGTGAATCATGCGCTTCTCATGGGCATCGAGGGCCTGACTCTCGGCGATAGCCGAGCGGATTTCGTCTTCGGAAGAATCCGCCGCAGCATCGTTTTTGCGGAAGCGCGAGGCAAACTCGGCAAAGGGCGAGGGTTTTCGAGAGTCGGGATCCATAAGGGACATCACAACCTTTTCATCGGAAGGGTTTTCTGCAAACGAGAGCGACAGAAAAGTGGCGCGAAAGCGCAGGTGCCTTAGAGTGCATAGAGCACCACCGAGAGATACTGAAGGATGGAGGCCGCTAGCACAAACAGGTGGAACACCGTGTGCATGAAAGACACCTTTTTGAGCACATAGAAAACGCAGCCCAGACTGTAGGTGATGCCACCGGCAACAAGCAGAATCAGGCCGGGCAAGGGCAGGGCCTCCACGAGAACCGGCAGATACCACACCACACACCACCCGAGGGCCAGATAGATGACCGCCGAAATCCAGCGCGGACGAAACACCCAGAAGGCCTCCAGTGCCACGCCCACCACAGCAAGCGACCACACTATCGCGCACAGGACAATGCCACCCGAATCAATGAGTGTGACAAGGCAAAACGGGGTATAGGTGCCCGCGATAAAAAGGTAGATTCCACAGTGGTCGATGACCTTAAAGACCTTTTTGGCCCCAGGATGGGCAAGAGCGTGATAGAGCGTGGAGGCCAAAAACTCCAACAGCATACTGATTGAGTAGATAAGAGCCGCCGCCAAGGCCGCCCCACCACCACTTCCGTCGACAGCTGCAACGACGGTGGTGGGAATGGCAACAATTGCGAGAATGACACCCAAGCCGTGGCTAATGGCGTTGGCTACCTCTTCGCCCGTGGTGTATTCACGAACGGTGCGCTTTGCCTTGACACCCCGCCTCGTGTCTGAGTCACTAGAACGCAGGCGAATATCTTCAAATTGGGAAGGTTGCCAGGCATGCGAGGGCAGTATCACACCGTGAGACGTAAAGTGAACTTTGCACCCCCGACCTGGTGTTTCATTTACTTTTAGCATAGTATGTCGCTGGACTCCCGCATTCATGCGGCCATTCTATCACAGGGCGGCTTCGCGCCTTTGCGCCGCGTGGTCCCTACACAACGAGTATCGACAGGCCACCCCTACATCCCCTGGTCAAAGGCGAGAAGAGAGCGGTAGCGCTCACTTGTAGCGGCAAGGGCCTCGGGCGCGCCATCCAAGGCGATACCACCATCCTCCACAAACACGACGCGATCCATCTGAGCTACGCCCTGCAGGTGATGCGTCACCATGATGATGGTGCAACCGTCCAACACCTCAAAGAGGGTGTCGAGCAGGGCTTGTTCGGTCAGAGGATCAAGGCCCACGGTCGGCTCATCCAAAATTACTACGGGCGCGTCCTGTAAGAGCACGCGAGCCAAGGCGATGCGATGACGCTCGCCACCGGAGAAACGCTTGCCCGCTTCATCCACCATGGTGACAAGACCCTTCTCCAAGCGCTGCGCCATCGCGCGCAGCCCAACCTGGTCGAGCACGCGCCAGGCATCCTCCTCGGTAGCGGCGGGGTTACCCACTCGTAGGTTGGCCAGAAGTGTGTCATTGAATATATAGGTATCCTGCTGGATGACACCCACGTAGCGCGGCATGACATCGCCCAGCGAGGAGGCTGGCACTCCGCCCAGGCGCACCCTGCCCTGCTGAGGAACCACATCGCCGCGCACAAGGGCCGCCAACGTTGATTTGCCCACGCCGCTACGCCCCAGTACCGCCACCTTTTGACCATGAGGAATGACAAGATTCACATCACGAAGCACCGACTGGTCGGTACCCGGATAGGCAAAGGTCACGCCCTCAATGCAAATATCAAGCGGCGCGGTAGGGAGGATGAGACCGGCAGCCTGCTCAAGCCTTGTTGCAGCAGCCTTTGTGGCCGAAACAGATGACCCTGTGGCAGATTCGATGGCTTGGACGGATGTTCCCGCAGCTGGTTTGGTAACCTGACCAGAATCTCCCGCAGATGGATCGATGGCCTGGCCGAGGAATTCTTCGGCAAGGTCGCCTACGCTTGAAGAGATACGTGCGCCCGCAGTGGTCGAAGCGCGCACATCTGCGTTAGTTACCTCCCAGTTGCCCTTTGGTTCCGATAGCTCGTTAAGGCGCGCCACGGAATCGGCATGCTGCACGGCATCAAGGGCAGCGGTGGGCAGGGGGGCAAAGGCCTCGATGAGCGGGAAAAAGCACAGAACAAAAGCCGCGATATAGTTGGCCGCCGAATGGACATCGGTAGCCGGGATGCCTCCCCAATAGCTGGCCGCCCAGACAAGCAGGGTGACAACACACACGGCAAAAAGAATCTGCGAGACCAAATCGCGCAGACGGGTGGCGCGCGCCTCACGGCGCACAAGCTCGCGCAGCTCAGCATGAGCGCGGGCGTGACGCGTAAGATATTCGTCGGCGCGACCCGAAAACACCCAGTCGGACACGCCCAGCACGTTGTCGGTCAGCTCGGCATACATTTCGTTTTTCATCGCCTTGATACGCGCACGCCGAGCCGCACCTGTGAGCACGGCAACCAGGGGCACTAAAACAATCTGAATCCCCATCACCACAAACATCGCCATAGCCACCAGCGGCGTGAACGCCCCCAGCACCAGTGCCGTGATAAGCCAGAGCACCCAGGCAGTGACTGTCGGCAGGATGCAACGCAGGTACATGTCCTGAAGGTGACCCAGATCCTCAGACAAAAGACCCAAAACATCGCCCGTGCGGCGTGCAACACGGCCCAGGCCCGCCTGTCCCTCGAGGGACTGATACAGACGCAGGCGCAGGCTGCTGGTAACACGCAAAATCCAGTTGTGCGAAGTCAACCGCTCCAGATACTGGAGCACCGGTTTGCCCAGACCGAATATGCGCACGTAGATGAGGGCCAGATGCATGAGTAGCACTGAGGCCGGCAAGGTGGCCGAACCGCTGATCAGATAACCCGACACAAACATCAGTCCGGCAGCAAATAGGTAGGAAAGGACGGAGAGAGCCAGCGCGCTGGCCAGAGGCTTTTTGTAGCGCAGCAGGTAGGGACGCACCCATCGATCTTGACGCAAGGCCCTACCCAGAGAGGATGCCGTATACGAAGGAGTCGTTGCGCCTGAAGAGGTGCCCGCCTGCATCTTCGTTCTCATCGCGCACTCCCTTCCTGGTCGGATGCGGCCGATACGCCCTCTTTCTCCTGGCCACGCATGCGGCTTGTGAGACGGGAAAATTCCCCGCCTGCTGCCAGGAGTTCATCGGGAGCACCCTGCTCCACGATGCGGCCCCCATCCATAACGAGCACCGTGTCCATGTCAGCCATCCAGTGCAGGCGGTGCGTGGCGAAAAAGACCAGGCGACCTTCCATGAGCGGCAGCATGCGCTCCTTCAGCTCCAGCTCGGTCTCAATGTCGAGGTGGGCAGTCGGCTCATCAAAGAGCAGAATACGACGAGATGAATCCAGTAAAGCACGGGAAAGCGCAATGCGCTGGGCCTGACCGCCTGACACCGCACGGCCTCCTTCGCCGATCAGTGTGTCCAAGCCCTGAGGCAGGCTTTCCGCCAGATCACGCAGACCCACGGCATCCAGAGCCGCCTGCACCTGCTCCTCAGAGGCATCGGGGCGATAAAAGCACATGTTCTCGCGCAGGGTAGCGTGGAAGATGTAGGGATCCTGGGGGATATAGGTAGCCTGGGCCTGCCAAAACTCTGCATGCAGGCTTGGCACAAAACGGCCATCCACCTCAATTGAGCCTGATGCAGGAGCCGAAAAGCCCGCCAGCAGACGCAATAGCGTGCTTTTGCCCGAACCCGAAAGACCAACAATTCCCACCTTGATACATCCCCGCACCTCAAAGCCAAGAGTGGAGAGGGCGGGCGCGGGTACCTCGGGATAGGCGTAGCTCACGTCTCTCAGGACAAGGGTAGAATCATCGTTCCAAGAAGAAATCTCAGGCGCTGCCAAACCCCCATCCCCTAAAGCGGCCTGTGCATGTTCGTCCGCAACCTCGTCGCTTGTTACTTCACCAGCTACTTCACGCACCCCAGCTAAAGCGTTTTTGCCATCTAAGGAAGCGTGATAATCAGCGGCAAACTCGCGCACCGGACGGAAATACTCAGGGGCCAAGATGAGCACAAAGGCCGCCGGGAACAGCGCCACCGAACCGTCCACCAGCCGAAACCCCAGCATGATGGCCACAGCTGCCACCGACAGGGTGGCAAACACATCCAGCACCGCGCCCGAAAACATGGCGATGCGCAGGGTCTTCATCGTAATCTCACGGAAGCGTTCGCTGGACGCAAACACATCGCGCCCGCGCTCTTTGCTGCGCCCAAAAAACTTAAGAGTATCCAAGCCACGCAGAGAGTCCACAAAGTGGTTGGACAGCTGGCCAAACTCACGGTAGCGCTTGGCCGACTCGTTTTTGGCGTTATAGCCAATCATGATCATGTAGAAGATGATGAAGGGAAACACCACAAGCGCGATGATGCCGGAAACCCAGTCAAAGGGAAAAATCCACGCCAAGAGCACCAGGGGAACAACCACCACGTTGGCAATTTTGGGCATCATGAGGCTCAGATAGGCTTCCACCTGGTCAACGCCCTCCAACGCGAGCGCACACAGACTGCCAGTACCCCGCCGGGCCACCAGTTCGCTGCCGCGCGTGAATAGCGCCCGCAAAAGCCGGGCGCGCAGCTCCTCAGCTCGAACGGCGGCAAAGCGCTCCAACTGCACATCGCGCACCCAGAGCACCCCCTGGCGCCCCACAAAACATACAACAAAGGCGATGACAAGCATGAGTTGGTCGACAAGGGCTGCCCCACCCCACACATTGGTGAAAGTGAGAGCCAAGGCCAGGGACTGTCCCACGATGAGCAGGGCATATACAAATGAGAGAACAACGAGGATGCCGAGTGCCCGCCGAGCACCTGGCAGCTGGAGTATGGCTTTGTCAAACATGCCTTGCCTCGCACCTCTCATCCATAAGACGACTTCGCACGGGGCAAGTCTAGCACAGCAGGCTTTAAGGCAGGATTAAATGCTACCTATTCAGTAGCATTTAAGGCAACATATCAGACCCTTGTCTATCCAGGCTCTGGTCAGCACAATTATCCCAGGTCGTTTAGGGTCTGTTCGGGTTGTGGCGCATGGGGGCGCACCCATTCCAGCCATGCTTTCGCATCCTCTTCGCTTAAATCCCACAGCATCTCAGTGGTGCCACCTACGCCCGCAGCGGTGCGCACATACACACTAGCCACCTTCGCTCGACGCTGAAGCGGGTTGGTCTGCACGTAGGCGTATTGAATTTTTTTGCGCGGCGTGTAGGTGGTTGAAACACTCAGGCCGCCATTGGTCATACTCATAAAGGAGCGGTTGTAGCCCAGCCCACTGCGGCGATACCACAAAACCGCACTCACGGTATTAACCACAAAGGCCAGCGCAAACAGAACGTAGCACACCACCATGAGGATGCGCAGTACCTCAAAAGCCACCAGTATCTCCTCACCCAAGGAAGCCCTAGCGATAAAGGCCTCCATGACAAGCTGGCACAGCAGCACAACCAGGACAAGCCAAAATGCCGAACTGTGGATGAGTCCCCTACGCACGATGGCGCGACGCAGAGCCACCGGGGCGGGCTTGAAGGTCTCTTCAGGCATCCCGGTAAACTCCGGCAGCACGCCATTAAGGATATGAGGCACGCGCGAAACCTTTACAAACGGATGAATGACCACACCCTTGGATGCCAGCTGTTGGGCCTGGACCTCGTCTGAACGAACGGCAGCGCTGTCAATCTTGAGAACCGACACCTCGCAGTACCCGATGAGACGGCGAATGAGACTTTGCCTGATAAGCACCGACTGCACGCGATCCACATCCACCCCGTGGAAGGTGCGCGACAAAAGGCCGGCCTCCACCTCCACGCGCCCCTCGCGCCTGCGCAGGCGAAACCCGCCGTAGCGCACCACGGTACCTGCGGCAGAGATCACCCACAGCGCCGCCACGAGAGCTACAATGCCGAGAACAACCACTCCCATCAGGGAAATCATATCGGGGCCGTCGGTGCGCCACACACCGTTTTCGTCCACGAAAACGCTAAAGGTCACATCGTTCACCCAGCGCTCCATGATGCCACCCAACAGCTGAGAGACGGTGCCCACAACGGCGATAATCCCCACAAACAGAAGGCCTAGCCCTTCTCCCGCGCCCGACGCACCGGCCAGCGCAAGCTCCTTGTTGGAAAGACCCGTCTCAAAGCGCACCTGGCCGGTATCCACCTGAAGACCGCCGAACACGCCGCGTATATCCTGCATCACCTCGTCGGCCGCATCTAACACGTTGGTCTGACCTGGGATGGTAGACGAGGCATAGGTGGCAGTAGGGACGCACGCAGCGACCCCGGACGCAATCCCAGGCGCGCCCCCCGAGGTAAGGCTGGCATCCGCAGGAAACGCGGCATCCGCATTACCCTCCTCGCCCTCATCCGAGACGGTTGGCAGTACATACCCGTAGGCTGTCAGCGGTGTTACCTGAGGTAGACAGCCCCTGCTGGCCACGGCCCAGGCGGAGTGATACACCACCCCGTCCACCGTGGCGGTGCCATCCAGAGCAAGCAAGCCACCGGCCAGCAGCACTTTCTTACGACGGAACAGCTCGCTTCGCAGGGCCTCAGCTTCGGAGGTGCGCAGGTAGGTCAGACGCACGGCATCATTAGCCGCGCCGCCTGCGGTTTCAATCTTCAAATCGCACACACCCACGATGCGCTGGAACAGGCCCGCCTGCTGATTGACGGCCTGCACCCGCTGATAGGGCACGTGCATGCGCTTCTTATTGAGAATGCCTGAATACACGCTTATTTCATCAGTACCCAACTCGTAGGTCAGATGCTTCCATGAAAGCCACTGGTACAGTAAGGTCAGGCCCGCCACCAGCACAATCACCAAGGCGACGGCACCTATCACAAGCGGGATGATGCTCGCAAGGCTATCAGCTTGCATGCTCGCAAATACCTGCACGAGGTTGACAACCGCCGACACAGAAAGCGCCACGAAGATAGCAAAGGCAGTGCGCACGCCGCCCAACCATATATAGGTGTGATGCACGTGATGAGGGCCCGGATGCAGCGCCTTGGGCAGCAAGCTTAACGGGGAGCTAGGGGTATTCATGCCTACACGTCCTCCTGGGCCAAGCGCGCCTGCTCGGCGATGCGGTCGCGCAGCTCATCGGCCTCCTCAAAAGCTAGGCCGGGAATTTCGTGCTCACCAGCAGCGGTAGCCACCGTTACACTCGCCAGACCAAAGGCCCGCAGAATCGGCCCCTGCTTGGTATCAGTGTTTTGCACGCGCACGAAGGGAATGATGAAACGCTTGCGCCACAGGATGCCACGCGCGATGTCAAGCTCATGTTCGCCCACTTCATACCGCCAGCGCATCCAGCGGATGGGGGGCACAATCACCAGCCACACAACCAGGCAGGCCGCCCACAACACCGTGAGAACACCCGCAACCGCCCAGGCCCACCAGGCCGCATCCGGATCGAACACAGCCACAATAGGCCAGGCAGCCACGCACAGCAGGTACACAAAGGTGATCACCAGGGCGTCACTGAGGCGCCAGACAACCTTGATTTTGGAATTCAACTTATTTTTGGGGACGGGACGCATCGCCGCTTCCTCACCTTCTGCTGAGGATAGGCCCGAAAAGCTCTTCTCAGCGGTTCGCCATAGGCATTGAGAACTGCCGATGCTACCTTAATCAAAACAAAAGCACAAGGGTCGTGGCCTTAACAAAAGTGTTGCGCCTGTTCATCCGGGTTATACTTGGGAAATCCGCAACTGATACCTACCGATAAGAGGACTGTTATGACTCAGCTCCCCCTTCTCACCCTCGCCGATGTGGCACGCAATCTGACCGACCATGGCCTTACTGCGCGCCTGATAAATCCCCTGATAGGTGCGAAGACGGCGCAGACGCAGGTGGCTGGTGTGTCTATTGATTCGCGACAAATCAAAGGCGGCGAGCTGTTTATCTGCAAGGGCTCCACTTTCAAGCCCTCATACCTCACTGACGCGATATCAGCAGGTGCGGCGGCGTATCTGTGCGGGCAGGAGCGGGCAAATGAGCTCGCTCAAACAGCCCCGGGAGTCCCCGCCCTGGTGGTAGACGATGTGCGTCGGGCCATGGCCTACGTAAGCGCTCAGGTCTATGGCCATCCCGATAAGCGACTGACCATCTTTGGGGTCACGGGTACCAAGGGTAAATCCACCGTCACCTATATGCTCAAGGCAATTTTGGAGGCCAACGGATGCACGCCCTCAATTGTGGGCTCGATTGAAAACGACGACGGGGTGGAGCGTTTTGAAAGTCACAACACCACGCCTGAAGCCCCTGACCTGTGGCGCCACCTCTATAACACCGAACGGGCCGGGCGTGACACCATGATTGCGGAAGTATCCAGTCAGGCCCTGCGCTATGACCGCACCCTGGGCCTCTCGCTTTCGATTGCCTGCTTTCTCAATATTGGACGCGACCATATCTCGCCCTTTGAGCACGAGGATTTTGAGGACTACTTTGCCTCTAAGCTGAGCATATTCGCCCAATCTAACGCGGCGGTAATCAATCTTAACTCCACCCACGCAGACAAGGTTGTCCAGGCCGCGCGCCAAAGCGACAGCGTAACCACTTTTGGCGTGAACCGCCCTGACGCCCACTTCTGCGCCACCAATCTGCAATCTCGCACCGGGCGGGTTGACTTTATCCTGACAGAACGACAAGAGGGTCAGAACAAACCCGCTTCGACCATTCCTATCAGCCTGGGCATGGCGGGTCTGTTTAACGTGGAAAACGCCCTGGCCGCCATCGCTATGGCACGCAAGGCGGGGGTAGGGTTTGCCGCCATTGTTGCAGGTCTTGAAAGCGTGCACGTGCCCGGGCATATGGAGCTGCTCTTCTCGCCCGACCACAGCATCGTGGCAATCGTGGACTACGCACACAACCGCCTATCCTTTGAGACTCTCTTCCGCTCGGTCCGGGCCGAATATCTCGGACGCAAGGTTATATCGGTGTTCGGAGTAGTAGGCGACAAGGCCCAAGAACGCCGTCGCGAGCTACCCGAGGTGGCCGGTGCCTACTCTGACCTTATGATTTTCACCGAGAATGATCCTGGCCACGAGCGGGTAGAAGACATCTGTGCCGAACTTGCTCTCAACGCACCTGCCGATACCCCTTATGAAATCATCTGCGACCGTGAAGCTGCAATCGCACGTGCACTAGAGGTGGCTGCAGCCGAGGCTCCTGCAGTCGTTCTTCTTCTGACCAGGGGGCCGAGGACCTACCAGCACCGTGGCGATGACTATCTCGCCGTCCGAAGCGACCTTGAGATAGCACGCGAGGTACTCTTGAGTCTTGATGCCGCTACACAGAGCTCGACCCCTCAGGCTTGCGTCCATAAAGCCTCCATGTCCGGACAGCCGCAGCCCACTGAATCTCAAACTCGGGGTATGCT
>CAYTIS010000006.1:0-34443 GCA_964438035.1 uncultured Slackia sp. | reverse complement strand
CACGGCAAGCCCTGTTGCCCTGGCGATACGCTGAGCCTTTTGCCTGGTCAGAGCGGCCTGAGGCCCCTCTTCGCCCGAAAGCGTAGAAGGCAGGCCCACCACCAGGGCCTCAACCTCCCAATCGTCAAGGATGCGGCGAAACTCCGAGCCGTTGTCCAGCACCTCGCGCGCGGCAAGAACTTTAAGGGGAGTTGCCACCCTCCCAGCGGCATCGCTGATGGCAAGGCCCACACGCACCTCGCCTATGTCGAGCGCCAACACACGCATGCTGCGGTTAGGCCTCCAACATTGCACGCGCAGCCTCAAGGGCAGCATCCAGACCCGCCGCGTCCTTGCCACCTGCCTGGGCCATGGTGGGCTTGCCACCCCCACCGCCCTTGATGTGGGCGGCGATGGCCTTGATGAGCGCTCCGGCGTTAAAGCCCGCAGCCACTGCCGCATCGGTACCAGCAGCCATGATGGTAGGTTTGCCACTGGTGACCGTACCTAACACGCAGGCGCCCGGAGCGTCCATGCGGGCGCGCACGATATCCCAGGTATTGCGCAGTCCGGAGGTGTCCAGTCCATCGATGCGGGCCACCAGCAACGGATATCCTACATCAATGACAGCATCCAGGTATTGAGCCACGCTTCCTTCGGCCGCCTTTTGCCGCTCCTTGCGGCTTTGCTCCTCATATTCCTTGACCTGCTCGAGAAGCTGAGTCGTACGAGCGGCCACCTCAAAGAGAGGGGCGCGCAGCGCGGCGGCAGCCCAAGCGAGCTCAGTCTCCACGCGCTTCATATAAGCGAGGGCATCATAGCTGGTCACGGCTTCAATACGACGCAGATTGGCACCCACGCTGCTCTCAGAGGTAATCTTAATGAAGCCAATCTCAGCGGTATTACTCACGTGGCAGCCACCGCATAACTCAGCGGAAAACTCACCTGTTTCCACCACCCGCACCGCTTCTCCGTACTTTTCGCCAAACAGGGCCGTCACCCCGGCGGCGCGCGCCTGGTCAAGAGAGGTTTCGTAGATGGCCACAGAAATGGCCTGCATGACCACCTCATTGGCCAGCTCTTCAATCTGCTCAATCTGCTCGGGCGTGACGGCCTCAAAGTGGGTAAAGTCGAAGCGCAGGCGATCCGGCCCCACAAAGCTGCCGGCCTGCCTCACATGGTCGCCCAGAATCCGACGCAGGGCTGCGTGGAGAATATGGGTAGCCGTATGGTTGCGTGTGATACGGGCGCGACGCGATTCGTCAACAACAGCACGCACCGTGTCGCCCACACACACCCGTCCGCTCGCCACCCTGATGTGGTGGCAGATGAGCCCCTTCTCGGGAGCCTTGGTGTCCAATACCTCAATGACAAGCGTACTGCCCGCATCGGCCCCGTTGAGCACGCCGGTATCGCCCACCTGGCCGCCCATCTCCGCATAAAACGGGGTGATACCCAGCACGGCCTCGCCCTCATCGCCCTCATCCAAGCTCTCCACAAGCTGGCCGTCCTTGATCAGTGCCACCACACCTGAAGAGGCGCTGTGCCGCTCGTAGCCCACGAAGGCCGAGGGGCCCTGCTCTTTGAGGATCTGGGCGTGCACGCCCCCGTAGGTACTCCAGGCTGCCTCGGTCGCGCCCTTGGTTGCAGCGCGGGCACGCTGGCGCTGCTCGGCCATGCAAGCCTCAAAGCCCGCCACATCCACCGTGATGCCGCGCTCGGCGCATATCTCTTGGGTAACCTCCACGGGAAAGCCGTAGGTATCGTGCAGGGTAAAGGCCGTCTGACCAGATAGTTCATCGCCTTCAAGGGCCGCCAGAGCCTCATCGAGATAGGCCTGACCCTGGCGCAGGGTCGCCCCAAAACGCTCCTCTTCGGAGGCCACCGCGCGCTTAATAAGCCCGCTGTTCTCCGCCACCTCCGGATACACCAACCCCATCTGCTCTACGATGGCATCCACATACGCGCCGAGGAAGGGGCCTGAAATGCCCAGCTTTTGGCCGTGGAGGACAGCGCGACGCAGCAGGCGGCGCAACACATAGCCACGCCCCTCGTTGGAGGGCAGAATGCCATCAGCAATCATGAAGGTGATGGAACGGCTGTGATCAGCTACGATGCGCAGCGACAGGTCGATAGCAGCTGCGGCGTGATAGGTTTTACCGCTCAGATGCTCGCCCACCGCAATGAGGCTGCGTATGCCGTCGGTTTCGTAGTTGGACTGTACCTGCTGCATGATGGCAGCGATGCGTTCCAGACCCATACCGGTGTCGATATTTTTGGCCGGCAGGGGCACTAAGGTGCCGTCTTCCTGACCGTCGTACTGGGTGAACACAAGGTTCCAATACTCCAGGTAGCGATCACAGTCGCAGCCCGGCGCGCACTCTGGGCTGCCACAGCCAAAGTCGGGACCCTGATCGTAGTAGATCTCAGAGCAGGGGCCACACGGCCCGGTAGGCCCGGCGCGCCAAAAATTATCTTCCTCACCCAAACGCGATATGCGCTCCTCGGGAATGCCCAAACCCTTCCAGATCTCAATCGTCTCGTCGTCGTCTTGATAGACGGTGTAGTACAGGCGATCAGCGGGCAGCTCAAGCACCTGGGTAGAAAACTCGTAGGCCCAGGCGCACATCTCCTTTTTGAAATACTTGCCAAAGCTGAAATTGCCCAGCATCTCAAAGAAGCTCAGATGCCGACCCGTGGTGCCGATTATGTCGATGTCATTGGTGCGCACGCATTTTTGCACGGTAGTAGTGCCTACGAAGGGCTCTTCCAGCTCCTTGACGTGGAGGAAGTAGGGCTTGAACTGAACCATACCAGCGCTCGTAAGCAAAAGGCTGGGGTCGTCGGGGATCAGCGACGAAGAGGGCATGCGCTTGCACCCCTTCTCCTCGAAAAACCTGAGGTAGTGCTCGCGAATCTCAGCGCTGGTCATGTACTTCATCGGACGTGTCTCGCTCCCCTCGTGAGGCATGGGTCAAATGCGGGCGCAGCGGATTTGCTGGCGCAGGTACCGGCTCGTTCGGGCAGGCCGGCAGCTTGGGCTTGCTGGGTCAGCCGGGCTGGCCTTGGGCCGGACGGCGTTACGGCTCGGTGCGGGCGTGCACCGAAGGGCGCTTCAAGGGCGCATCACCCATCGCCCTCATCTTCGAAGGCTTCTTCGGCAGAGGCGCCCAGCGACATCGAGGCGTCCGAGGCCTTTTTCTGAGCGAAGGCCCCACGCAGCTTGTCAGCCGCACTGGTCACCAGCTTAAGCGGAGTGTTGGCTACCGCGTCCACTGCGCTGGCAGCACTGGAGGCCGAGCTCGTCAAAGAATCCACGTTTTCCAAGATGCCATCGAGACGCATAATCTCAAGATTGGCGGCATCCACAGCAAGGGATACCCGTTCCACCAAAGGATCCACCTTATCGACGGCGGGCTTGAGGCTTTCGGTAATTTCCTTCACGTCAGCAATGACGGGCTGCACCTCGCTCTGAAGCGCGTCCACCGTCTTGCGCGTGTGGCGCACGAACACGATCAACTCGATGAGCACCCAGATGAGCACGATGCCCACCACCACAAACACCGCAGGTAGGGCAACCTGCTGAAGAAATGTCGCATCCATTTGTCCTCCCCTCTTCGAGCAGCGCAGGCTGAGACTTCATACCCGGATAGAAAGGCGCTGACCAGAGCAATATGTCCACCCGAGAGCATTCCCCAGGCATGACTCAAGTGCTCAGGCATCCCGCCACACACGACAGCGTCAATGTGTCAGTTTTCCGGAGCAGTGTATCACTGCCGGAGCCGTTTTCTGTCACGCGCCACGGCTTCGACGCGATAGGCCTCCCAGCCGGACTCACCAGGCTGGTAAAAACAGCCGGACTCAAGACCGTCGGGTAAGTAGCGCTGCTCTACCCAATGGCCCGGAAAGTCGTGGGGATAAAGGTAAGGCCCGTAGGAGTCGGCCCCTGGGCGGTGCCGGTCGCGCAGATGATTGGGCACGTCGCGCTTGGGACCACGGCGCACCTCGGCCAAAGCTGCGTCAATGCCCGCCTCCGCCGCGTTGCTCTTGGGGGCCAGGGTCATGTAAATCACCGCCTGGGCCAGGTTGATACGACATTCAGGAAGGCCAATAACCTCCACAGCCCTGAAAGCGGCCTCGGCTACGAGCAGGGCCTGCGGGTCGGCGTTGCCGATGTCCTCACTTGCCAGAATAAAGATACGCCGGGCGATGAACTTGGGATCCTCGCCGCCCTCAATCATGCGTGCCAGCCAGTACAGGGCAGCATCAGGATCGCCCCCGCGCATAGACTTGATGAAGGCGCTGATCACGTCGTAGTGCATGTCCTTGTTCTTGTCGTAGGGCAAAACCCGACGCGGGGTTGCCAGCTCCACCGCCTCCGCGTCGATGACGATGGGGATGGTGGAAGCGCAGGTGTCCCCTGACTGGCCCGCTGCCGCATGCTTCGTCGGACTAGCAGCACCCGACGCTTTGTCCGCTGCCGCATCGTCCCCCTCACCCGCTGTATTGCTCCGGCGGCGCGCCTGCTCCTTGGCCAGGCCGCTTGCCAGCTCCAGGGTGGTGAGTGCACTGCGGGCATCCCCGCCCGACAGCCTCACGATCGCATCGCGCGCCGCCTCATCAAGCACAAAAGCCCCGGCAAGTCCCCGCTCATCGATAAGAGCACGGGTCAGGATGGCCTCAATCGCAGCATCATCAAGCGAATGCAGCTCAACAATCCTCGACCGCGAGATGAGCGCCGAGTTCACCTCGAAAAAGGGGTTCTCGGTGGTGGCCCCAATAAGCACTAAGGTACGATCTTCCACTGCGTGCAGGAGCGCATCTTGCTGGCTGCGATTAAAGCGGTGAATCTCGTCCACAAACAGGATGGTTCTCATCCCGGTACCCAAAAGCCGCCGGTCGGCATCCGCGATCTCGCGGCGCAGGTCAGCCACCGTGCCCGCAACCGCCGACACCTCCACAAAGGCCGCCTTGGTAGCCTCGGCGATAATGCGCGCAATCGAGGTCTTGCCAGTGCCCGCTGGGCCATAGAGGATGACCGACGAGAGCGCATCGGCCTCAATCGCCAGGGCAAGCCAGCTGCCCGACCCCACCGCTTGCGCCTGACCCTCAAGCTCATCAAGGCTGCGGGGCCGCATACGTACGGCCAGGGGTGCCACACTTAGGCGAGTAGCGTTTTCGATCTCAGTGAAGAGGGTATCCACACTCCCCCCGCTCCCTTCCTGTCCGAACTGCCCACGCTTTCCGGCCAACCTTGGCGATGATATGCAACAGATTGCTTGACTGGGCAGACTTCGCAGCACCAATACCACTGAGGGAATACCCGCCTTTGGCGTCCGTCGTTTTATCCAGCCACCCCACAGGCGACCCCGCCCAAACCTACTCGTGAACAATCGAAACCATTGTATCCCATCGCTAACACGACCTGCGAGAACCAACAAAACACCAGGTGAGCTTCCTGTAATAGCAGGATACCTCTTATTTATTCTTAACTGCATATAATTCGTCGCTTTCCATCGATTAATTGCCGCCGAAAATCCATCTATCAACCATTTCCCATCCATGTTTTTCTCGAAATGTGGTAGTAGTTGGACAGGTGGGCCTTCGTACGAAAGTCCGTCGCTGTGGCGCACGATTGGCCATAGGGGGTATACGAATGGGGCCAAAAGGCGGAAAACAGGAAAGGAACGTGAGAATGAAGCTTACACGCAGGAACTTTGTTAAAGCTTCCGGCGCAGCCTTCGCAACCACGTTGGCGCTGGAGATTTCAGCGAAGTCGCCAGCATTGGCTGTGGAGACCGATGCTTCGTGGAAACTCATCGACACCGAGGAGTACACCAACATCTGCTGCTACTGCGCAGGCGGATGCGGGTCGCTCCTGTCGGTACGCGATGGGGAGCTGATCAACCTGGAAGGTGATCCTGACCATCCCGTAAACGAGGGCGGCCTGTGCCCGAAGGGCGCGACAATGTTCCAATTGCGCAACATTGTTGACCCTGAGACGCACGAGATCATCAAGAATCCCGACCGCTGCACCAAGCCGATGGTCCGCCGTCCCGGTTCCACCGAGTGGGAGGACATCTCCTGGGATGAGGCTATCGCCGAAATTGCGCGCCACGTCAAAGATACCCGCGATGAAACCTTTGTTGAAACCAACGACGACGGCCTGACCGTCAACTACTGCCCGGGCCTTGCCAGCCTAGGTGGCTCGCAGCAAAACTCCGAAGAAGAGTACCTCATCGTCAAGGCCATGCGCTCGCTGGGCATCGTGGCTGTCGACAACCAGGCGCGTGTCTGCCATGCGCCTACCGTATCGGGACTGGCACCCACCTTCGGTCGTGGTTCGATGACCACACACTGGTCTGACCTCAAAAACGCCGACGTGATTATGCACATCGGCTCCAACAGCTCAGAGAGCCACCCCATCAGCTCCAAGTGGCTGCATCGCGGGCATGAGGCCGGTGCAAAGTGGATCGTCATCGACCCACGCTACACCCGCACCGCTGAGCAGGCTGACATCTTCAGTCATATCCGCCCCGGAACCGACATCGCGTTTTTCGGCGGCATGTATCACTACATCATCGAAAACCTCATTGAGCCCAATCTCGAAGCCTATCTGGCGGGCGAAGAGGTTCCCGAGTACAACTTTGAGTACCTGATCAATTACACCAACGCAAGCTACCTGCTCAATCCCGACTACACCTTTGATAGTGAGTCAGGTCACTTCTCCGGCTGGAATGAGGAGAGCAGCTCCTATGACACCGATACCTGGGAGTATCAGATTGAGTCCACCTCCGAGTGGGACACCTCCGAGGATGGCACCTATGCCTGGGCGGTGGCCGAAGGCGTGCCTGAGTTTACCCCGCCCACAGTCAAAACGCCCAAGCGCGACACCACGCTTGCCGACCCGATGTGCGTCTATCAGCAGATGAAGAAGCACTACGAGCGCTACGACATCGACACCGTGTGCTCCATCTGCGGCATGGAAGCTGACACGCTTCAGGAAATTTACGAGACTTACTGCACCACCGGTGCTGCTGGCCAGGCGGGCGTCATCGTGTACTCACTGGGTCAGACCCAGCATACCTACGGCTCGCAAAACACGCGTGCAGTCAGCATCGCGCAGCTCATGCTGGGCAACATCGGCATCCCCGGCGGCGGCGTAGCTTCGCTGCGCGGCGAGCCCAACGTACAGGGTGCCACCGACATGGGCATGCTCGTCAACGAGCAGCCGGCCTATCTGAAGTGGCCCAATACCACGGGCCGCGCAAGCCTGCGCAGCTGGCTTGAGAACGAGACCTATGCAGCGGGTTACTATACTAATAAGCCCAAGTTCATGGTCTCTGCTCTCAAGGAGTGGTTCGGCGATGCCGCCACGGTGGAAAACGACTACGGTTACGACTGGTGGCCCAAGGTTCCCTCCGGCGCTAACGATGTGGACTACAGCCACATCTCCACCTTTGAGCTGATGGATCAGGGCATCATCAAGGGCTACTTTAACTGGGGACAAAACCCCTGCCACTCCGCTCCCAACGCGGCCCATGCGCGCTCTGCCATGTCCAACCTTGACTGGCTTGTGGTAGTCGATCAGGTGGAAACCGAATCGTCCACCTTCTGGATGGCACCCGACATGGATCCCGAAGAGATTCAGACCGAGGTGTACTACCTGCCCTGCGCGCTCATCTACGAAAAGCCCGGCACCATCGTGAACTCCGGACGCTGGCTGCAGTGGCGCTTCCAGGCGGTGGAGCCCTGGGGAGACGCCAAGCCTGACTTCGAGATTGTTGACCTGTTGTGGCGCAAGATCGTGGAGCTGTATGAGGAGGAAGGCGGCGCCAACCCCGACCCCATCCTCAACACCAAGTGGGACTACTATATCGACGGCAAGTGTGACCCACGCTCGGTGGCCTGGGCCATGAACGGCTACACCGTCGAAGGCTCCAGTTGCACCGCCACCTCTGATAAGGCCACCATCAATTTGCTAGCCGGCTACTCCGAGCTGAAGGCGGACGGCACCACCTCCTGTGCCACCTGGTGTTATTCGGGCTTCTACAGCAACAACGAGGCCCCGCTTGACCCGGCAGAGCAGCCTATCGGCAGGCGTGACAACTCCGATGAGAGCGGCCTTGCCCTCTACAGCAACTGGGCCTATGCCTGGCCTAACAATCGTCGCGTGCTCTACAACCGCGCCTCCTGCGACACCCAGGGCAAGCCCTGGAGGTCTGATCGCAAGCTTGTCGAGTGGACCGGCGAGGAATGGGACATGGTGGATGTGGGCGACTTCTCCAGCGCCACCGACGGCGTGCCCGTACCACCCAACAACAACGCCTTCTTCATGCTCTGGGAGCAAAACGCTCGCCTGCAAACCTATACCGGCATGGTGGATGGCCCCCTGCCTGAGCACTACGAACCCTTTGAGACGCCGCTTTCCGAAAATATCGTCAACGGTTCGCTTAACAACCCCATCTATCTGGGTCAGAATTACGAGACTACCCTGCGGGGTACTGCGGAGGACTATCCAATTGTCGCCACCTCGGGTTCGTGTACCGAGATGTGGCAGACTGGCAGCCAAACGCGTTCGTGTCCTGCCCTGGTGGAGGCCATGCCTACCCAGTTTGTCGAAATCTCCGAAGAGTTGGCCGAAGAAAAGGGCATCACGAAGGGGGACAAGGCGCGCATCTGGACCAACCGGGGTGAGGCCATTGTCGACGTGGTCATCACCAAGCGCCTGAAGCCCCTCACCATCAACGGCGAGAGCGTGCACCAGGTATTTTTGACCCACCACTACGGATGGTCAGGCACCTTTGGGGCAAGCGACAGCCTGGTTAACGACCTCACACCCAACGTGGGTGATGCAAATTCGCAGACGCCGGAGTACAAGGCATTTCTGCTTAATATCGAAAAAGCATAGGGGGTAGAGAAGAACAATGAGCGAACAGGCAATTCTCTATGACACATCCCGCTGTACGGGGTGCAAGGGCTGCCAGGTGGCCTGCAAGTGCTGGAACAGCCAGCCTTCGCCAATTGGCCTGAATGAAAACGAGTTTACCGGCACCTACCAAAATCCGCCCGACTTGAACGGCCACACCCGCCTGATCATGCGCTTTGAGGAGCACGAAGGTGGCTCCAAGGGCGTGAAGTGGGCTATTGCGCGCCGCTCCTGTCAACACTGCACCGACGCACCCTGCGCGGCCATCTGCCCGTCAGGCTGCTTGCAGCGCAACGAGCAGACCGGCATGGTCGAGGTCAACACCGACAAGTGCATCGCCTGCCAGTACTGCTCCACGGCCTGCCCCTTCGACGTGCCGCGCTACGACGGCATCCAGGGCAAGGTCAATAAGTGCACCGGCTGTCCTGACCGCCTGGAGCACGGGCTTGCCCCGGCCTGCGTCACCACCTGCCAGCCCGAGGCACTGCGCTTTGGCGACCGCGAAGAGATGATTGCGGCAGCCGAAGAGCAGCTTGCTCGCCTGAAGGAGCTTGGCTATGAGGATGCGGTCATCTATGGCGCCGACGACGAAATTGGCGGCCTGCACGTGATTTCCGTCCTCAAGTATGGCGTGGAGGCACATGGCTACGTCAAAGATCCCAAGGTCAGTGCCGTGACCACCCTTACCAACATCATGAAGCCCGTCACCGGCGTGGTTACCGGTGTCACCGTGTTGGGTCTGGCCGGTATGGCCGCCTTGGCTGCGGGCTACAAGCGCCGGACCATGGCCTACAACCCCGAGACCGAAGACACGGTGGATGTGAACACGGGCGAAGTGCTTAAGCACGGCGATCCCGCCGACGAGATGTCGGTGTCCGAGCACCTGAAAGAAGCCATCGAGGGATTCAGGGGAGGCAAGCATGAATAGCGCTCACGTCGTTACTCCCGAAGAGCAGATTGCCAACGAGGAGTTTCTCAAGGCCCGAAAGGCCACAACCGCCGACGGCAAAGAGGTTCGTATCAAGCGTAAGTCGCTCCAGGCGCGCATCACCCACGGTGTCAACGCCTGCTGCGTGATACTTTTGGCTTTGAGCGGCCTGTTCGTCTTTGTTCCGGCACTCACAGCTATGGTGCCCACCCAGCTGGTCTTTGTGTTTCGCATGTCGCACCGCGTAATCGGTGTGATCTTCGTACTCTTCCCGCTGATCAGCGGCCTGCTAGCTCCCAAAGGTGTTAAGCACATTTTTAAGACACTCTTTGCCAAGTGGGACTCAGATGACGTCAAGTGGATGGCGCTGTTCATGCCCTATCTGTTTACGGCCAAGCACTTACACATGCCTGACCAGGGCGAGGTGAAAAGCGGCCAGCGTTTCGCGGACGGCATGCTTTGGTTCTCCTGCGCGATCATGGCCATCTCAGGCCTGGTGATGCTTCTGGGTTCCACCGTCTTTGACTTGGCACCAGGCCCCTATCGCATCTTCCTGCTCATCCATGACATTGGCTTCTTCTTGATTGTCGTCTTTGGCATGGCGCACATCTTCTTGGGTGCTGGCATCTTCCAGCCCTACCGCGGTACCCTCCGCATCATGTTCGGCGATGGCACCGTGAGCGAGTCCGATGCTCTGTATCACTGGGGCCACTGGGCACGCGAGGAGCTTGCTTCTGGCAAAAACGTAGTTGAGCTGGAGAAAAAGTAAGTTTGTCTGGGATTTTTGAGCCTGCCTAGCGGGCTTGAACAAACGAGTAAGAGCGTCTTTGAACCATCGGGGCGAGGCCGAAGGGCTTCGCCCCGATTTCGTGAACTGGCATAACCATAGGGGGAGATGTATGAACCTCAAGCTGATAGATACGGCCATTCGATCGTACGCACAGTCACTTAACGACCGCGACCTGGGACGGCTGGCCTTGTTTCGCCTGATCTGGGGAGAGCAAGACCGCATTGCACGCACGCACACATCCGCCTGGGAGGCACCCCAAAGCGAAGAAGCTGCGGAGCTGCTGCGACAGGGTAGACCGCTCTTTACGGATCGTCCCGTACCCATCGATGCGACGACTTATATTACAGCAGCCCGGGTGGTGTCCAAGATCTTGGTGGAAGCCAAGGTGCTCGCACCTCAGGCCTTAAGCGACTTGGCTGGGATAGACTGGATTGCCATAACCTCCCTGGTGGATTTGGCACGGGCCGGGGCCGAGCCGCCGGCGTATTTGGAAGAAGTCTGCGCCACCCTGTTTGAAGGCGGACTACCCGAAGACTCGGCCCGCCTCGGCGGGCTGGTGGCCTCCCTGGCTTTGCGACCCTTACTGCAGGGCCCAGCAGAAGCGGCAGCCAAGGTACTTAAAAAAGCCGCACCCGAAGCTCGTCCCCTGCTCTGCCCCATCTGCGGCACCGCCCCGTCCATCTCACGGGTGGCGGGCACCTCGGCCAAGGGGCGCACCCGCACCCTGTGGTGTTCCCAGTGTGCTACGGAGTGGCTTTTTGACCGCGTGCGCTGCGCTCGGTGTGGCACCCACAACCAGGGTCATCTGCACTTTCATCACATCGATAGCGACGACTCTCACCGCATCGCCACCTGCGATGAGTGCGGCGGCTATATCCGCACCATCTACGTGGAGGAAAGCGAGATACTAGCTCCTTTTAGTTTCGAGGTGGAAGATGTGATGACCGCCCGGCTCGATGCGATTGCAAACGACCCCTCCTTCAGGGGAATGATGCAAGAGTAAGAACTCACGGAGGAAGGCGGGGGTGTCGCAAGCGACGGCGGGCGATACGATGCGGGATATGACGCGATGCGTCCGCCGCTCAGTGCCACTGGCGCCAACACATGTCAAGAGGTTTCTTTCTTGGCCTGGTCGGATATACTCGGCGCAGGCCCTATTTCCGTAGCCGTCATCTGCGATGGACCGATGCATTTTCATAGGGAGCCTCATATTGCATGCGGAAGCAGGGATTCGCGTCTGTTGATGCGAAAGCTCTGAAACATGCTGCGGGCACCCACCTTGATAGGTGGGTTCATCCTTAGGCCGGGGGTAGGGCTTCCTCCTCGCCCTCAAGACCCCGCTGCTCTTAGCGGTGCGGGGATGTATACTGAGGACTGAGGATCTAGCGCACGGCATGTTTCCCACTTTTTGCACATCATACTTTTCTCGGCATCATATCTGACGTCCATCTCTCCCTTGCGCCGCCTGCGCTGGGAGGCTTTGTGCATGCGGGCTTTCGGGCTCGCTTTACATGCTCAGAGTAGGTATTGAAAGGGAGCTTGTGGGCACCATCT
Source organism: uncultured Slackia sp. (assembly GCA_964438035.1). Taxonomy (GTDB): domain Bacteria; phylum Actinomycetota; class Coriobacteriia; order Coriobacteriales; family Eggerthellaceae; genus Slackia. The sequence continues at coordinate 22,263 of CAYTIS010000006.1, read as the reverse complement.
GCACCTATCGCCTTGCTAAGGTGAGCGACGCACAAACCCTGAGGGACATCTATGCGCCCTATGTGGACACCTCCATCACCTTTGAGACCGAAATTCCAAGCGTGGAGGAGTTTCGTCAGCGCATCGAGGCGCGCATTGGCATCTATCCCTATATCGTAGTAGAGAAGGATGGCCAGACCCTGGGTTTTGCCTACGCGAGCCGACTCTTTGAGCGAGCCGCCTACGAATGGGCAGCAGAACTATCAGTGTATTTAGACACCGCAAGCCGGGGACACGGGCTTGGCCGGGCCTTATATACGCGGCTCATCACACTGCTTTCAATGCAGGGAGTTAGAAGCGTCCATGGCAAGGTGACCGAACCGAATCCTCCTTCCGACCGCCTCCATATGGAGATGGGGTTTCGCCTGGTGGGGATTATGAGCAAGGTGGGCTTTAAGCTGGGACAGTGGCGCGATGTAGGCCACTACGAAAAGCACCTGGGCAGCTTTAAGGGCGCGCCCGAACCACTCATCCCTATCACCAAGCTTGATCCAGCGGTGGTGGAACGCGTTTTGCGCGAAGGAGCGTAGAGGCTGCGCGCAGTCCACTCGAGTGCGAAAATCGGGCAGTGTTTCTTTTGGTGGCACCAAGCGCTGCCAAAAGAAACACCAACGAGCCTGCTTGGTGTCCGAAGTGCTGTCCCTCCGCTAGCCAACCGCAGGAAATACCACAACCGCACGGCGTACCGTCGACTCTAAAACTTACGGAAGCGAGCGTAGCGGCGTTCGAGGAGGACTTCGGGACTGAGGGGCGCGAGCTCGTCGAGATGGCGTGTGACATAGCGCTTCACGGCGCTGGCAGCACGCTCGGGGTTGGCACTGGCTGACCCAGCACCTTCTTCCAGCACTGCATCCACAATCCCCATCTCAAAGATCTCATAGGCATTCATGCGCATGACAGCCGCCGCCTCAGGAGCGCGCGAGCGGTCCTTCCACAGAATAGAGGCAAAGCCCTCCGGTGAGAGCACCGAGTAGACCGCGTGCTCCTGCATGGCCACGCAGTCCGAAAGGGCGAGCGCCAAGGCCCCGCCGCTGCCACCTTCCCCCACCAGCACGCTCACGATGGGCACGCGCAGCCCAGCCATCTCAAGAAGGTTGTCGGCGATGGCGTTTCCCTGGCCACGCTCCTCGGCCTCCTTGCCGCAAAACGCGCCCTGAGTGTCCACGATACACACCACGGGCAAGCCAAAGCGCTCGGCTGTGCGCATGAGACGCAGGCTTTTGCGGTAGCCCTCGGGCTGGGGGCAGCCAAAGTTGCGTCGGATTCGTTCATCCAGATCACGCCCCTTTTCTTGCGCGATAATCATGACCGCGCGACCGCCAATCCAGCCGAGCCCCGCAACGATTGCCCCATCATCGCCAAAGGAGCGATCGCCGTGCAGCTCGAAAAATCCCTCCGCCAAGACATCGAGGTAGTAAGCGGCAGTGGGACGGCGGATGTCGCGGGCAATTTGAACGCTTCGCCAGGCCGGATTGGCCTCATCGTCCTCACCCCGCACCGGCAGGGAGAGCAGGGCGGCTACGCGCTTACTGCTTTCTTCGATTGTCTGACGCTCCCAGGCATTGGGACGACGCAAGGGACGGGTAAAGGCGCGAGCCGCATCGCGCACGGCCGCCGCCATCCGCGTGCTAGCCACAGCCCAGGGCGACTCCTCCTTTGCCGCCGCAGCACCCTCGGCCGCCTCCGAAGCGGCAGGATGGGCCTCCAAGGCTGCGCGCACGGCCGCAAAGCCGCGCGGGGGTAGAGGTGTCAGAGCAGGCCGCACAACCTCGTGAGCGCTTGCCCCGCACAGCGCTACCAGATTAGCCAGGGCCGCACGCAAGTGCGGCCGTTCTACAATCGCGTCGATGAGGCCGTGTTCCAGGGCAAACTCTGCCGTCTGAAACTCCTTAGGAAGCTCCTGGCGAATGGTGTCTTGGATGACGCGTCGCCCGGCAAAGCCAATAAGCGCCCCGGGTTCGGCGATGATGATGTCGCCTTGGGTGGCAAACGAAGCCGTGACCCCACCGGTAGTGGGGTCGGTAATCACGGAGAGGTAGAGCAGGCCCGCATCACGATGACGACGAATCGCGGTAGAGACCTTGGCCATCTGCATGAGCGAGACCAGACCTTCTTGCATGCGCGCCCCGCCCGAACAGGTGAAGATGATAAGCGGCAAACGCTCGCGAGTTGCCCGCTCCGCCGTGCGAGCGATCCGCTCACCCACCACCGAGCCCATCGAACCCATGAAGAAGGTTGCGTCCATAACGGCAAGGGCTACGGGCATGCCAGCGATTCTCGCGCCCCCGCAGCACACAGCCTCACTCATGCCTGTGCGCGTGCACATTGCGGCGAGCTTGTCGCGGTAGCCGGGAAAGGAAAGCGGATCGGTCTGAGGCACATCTTCAGCATCATCCCAGGTCACAAAGCTTCCTGCATCAACCAGGTCCGCAATGCGCTCGGAGGCACCCATGCGGAAGTGGTGTCCACAGCCCGGACACACCTTGTGGTTGGCCTGCACGTGAGCCGCGTCGCAGACCTTGCGGCAGCGGGGGCATACCATCCAGGCCGCCTCACCGATGGGGGCCGTCGGGCAGCTGCGGCAGTCGCAGACGCCCCAGGCCTTGGTGGTGCCGCCAAAATCAGCATCGGCCGGACCTGCCAAACGATACACGCGCCGACCCTCAGCCGCAGCCATGCCCAAAAAGCGCTCGTCATCACCAAGACGAGAATCCACCAGAAGGATGACCTGGGCACGCGCCACCTCGGCCGCCGAGAGGATGCGGAAGTTGTCCTCAAAGGCACCCTCGCGCTGAGGGCCTATGCACACAGGTTCGTCAGCCAAAACGAGCTGAGGCGCCTTCGCCATATCCTCGGTGTAGGCAAGCGCGCAGACCAGGCCCACGGCGCGACAGGCCGCCAACACGCCCTCGGCGCTGCGTCCCGGATCCACCACAAGCACCCGGTCGGTTCCGTCCAGACGGATATCCACCAGGCTCAGCAGGCCCGCATCGGCCACCTCGGCCACGCCCGCCATCCCATCGCCCACCCCATGGGTGGACTTGTAATCGTTTTTGGCCGACTCGACCAGCTCGGCAATGCGCTCCAGACTGCTTGCGTCACCTGGAATCTCACGAGGAATGGTGATGTAGGTCGTCTTCTTTGAACGACGTGCCACCGCACGCCCCCTCTCCATCCTGGCCCTGAGCGTGCGAATGAAGGCCACGATGCACGTCACCTCACATCCGCAGCCCCTGACGCCGCCCCTGAGACGGCTGGGCCTTTATGCCATCACGTATTTCTGGGTGGCTGAGGCGGCCACCCTATCCCCCACCGACGCACTTACCTCGGCCACGCACAGGCGGGAGGAACTCTTCACAATGGTGGCCTCAAGCCGCAGGGTGTCACCAGGGCGCACCTGCTGACGAAACTTGGCTTTATCGATACCGGTGAGAAAGCCGATTGTGCCACCCTCCTCGCGTCCCACAAGCGCACAGAAGCTTGCCGCCTGGGCGAGGGCCTCCATGATGATCACGCCCGGCAACACCGGGTGGCCCGGGAAGTGTCCGGCAAAAAGCGGCAGGTCAGGATCAACATCCAATTCAGCCACAATACTCACACCAGGCTCACAGGAAATGACACGGCTTATCCACACGAAGGGATCGCGATGAGGCAAAACCCGTTCCACCGCATCCTTACCACAGGGAAACTCGATGCGCATGCCTACTCCTTCCACGGCGCAAAGGCCAGGCTCGCGTTGTGACCACCAAAACCGAGTGAGTTGCTCAGGGCCACCTTCTGCGGATAGTCGGTGAGAGGTGAAAGCGCCACATTAACCCCGCAGGCAGGATCAATCGTGCGCGTTCCCAAAGTAGGCGGCACGCAGGAGCGCGCCACCGAAAGCGCGCAGATCACGGCCTCAATGGCACCGGCCGCTCCCAGGGTGTGGCCGGTGCAGCCCTTGACTGAGGTAACGGGCACCCGAGAGCCGCGCTCAGCCCCACACAGACCCTTGAGAGCAGCGGATTCCATGGCATCATTGGCAGGAGTAGAGGTGCCGTGGGCGTTGAGGTGTCCTAAGTCATCAGGGGTGAAGCCGCCTTCGGCAAGAGCCTGGCGCATCGCACGTATCGCGCCTTCGCCACTTGGCTCGGGCGCGGTCATGTGATAAGCATCACCCGTGCAGCCAAAGCCGGCCAACTCAGCGATGATGGTGGCTCCGCGCGCCTGAGCATGCTCCAGTGACTCAAGTACCATCGCAGCTGCCCCTTCTCCCGGCACAAAGCCGGAGCGTTCCACATCAAAGGGACGCGAGGCGGTGGCAGGGTCGTTGTTCTTGGTAATAGCACCGAGATTGCCAAAACCGGCCAGGCAGATTCCCACAATCGATTCCTCGCTGCCACCCGCCAAGGCCACATCGGCGTATCCATGGCGCACCAGGCGATAGGCCTCACCGATGCAGTGGCTACCCGTGGCGCAGGCCGTAACGATGGAGATACAGTCACCCTTCAGCCCATAGCGAATCGAGAGGTTACCCGCCGCCATATTCTCAATCATCACGGGGATGAACAGGGGGCTGACGCGCTTGGCGCCCTTCTCGTGCAGAGTGATGCAGCCATCCTCAAACTCACCGATGCCACCGATGCCGCTTCCCCACACGCAGGCCAAACGCGTAGGATCTTCGGCCTCAAGGTCAAGATGCGCCTGCGCCAAAGCCTCATCGGAGGCAATCATGGCATATTGGACGAAGGGGGCAAAGCGGCGGGCGTCCTTTTTGCTAAAGCCAAAGGCACTCGGGTCATAATCGGGGATTTGACCAGCGATTTTATTGAAGAAGCCCTCCGTATCAAAGCGCGTGATGACACCGATGCAGCTGCGCTTGTCCATGAGCGCCTGCCACAGCACCTCCGTACCCGCACCTGCGGGGGAAAGCACACCCGTTCCCGTGATGACCACGCGGTGGCTGCCGTCGGGCTTGCGCAGATCACTCATAGGGCAAGCCCCCCGTTCACTTCGATGACCTGACCTGTCACGTAGGAAGCAGCCTCACTCGCCAAAAAGGCCACCACAGCGGCCACGTCCTGAGGCTGGCCCATGCGCTTCATGGGAATACCAGCAAGCACGGCCTCGCGGGCCTTTTCAGGCATGGCGTCGGTCATGGAGGTCTGGATGAAGCCGGGAGCCACAGCGTTGACGGTCACGCCACGCGAGGCCACCTCGCGGGCAAGCGACTTGGTCAGGCCCACGATGCCCGCCTTGGAAGCCGCGTAGTTCACCTGACCAGCGTTGCCATGTACGCCAGATACCGACGAGAGGCTGATGATGCGCCCGCAGCGCGCCTTGACCATGGAAGGAGTGACCGCGCGGCAGCAGTTAAACACGCCTTTCAGGTTCACTTCGATCACACGGTCGAAATCAGCTTCCTTCATGCGCACGAGCAGGCCATCGCGCGTGATACCCGCGTTGTTGACGAGCACGGTCACAGGTCCCAGCTGCTCGGTGGCTTGAGCGATGAGCGCGTGGGCCTCGTCGAATACGGAGACATCGGCCTGAATGGCCAGGGCACGCACACCAAAGGTCGCGCGCAGATGGGCAACCGTGGCCTCAGCGGCCTCAGAGCTCGAAGCGTGGGAGTGATTTACCACCACGTCGAAACCCGCAGCCGCCAGCGCCTCACAGACCGCACGCCCAATCCCCCGCGCACTACCCGTCACAACCGCGCAGCCAAAAGCGGAGGTGGGATTGGTGGTGGAGAACTGGGTACTATCCTTCTGAGACCCAGCTGCCTCAACATCCTGAGGGGATGATCCCAACTGGATGCCGGACAGTTCGTTGGTATCCATGAGCACGACCTTTCTCTTGGTAATGTTCCTTACATGAGCTGTTCGGGAAGTTGATTGCCCACCAGCAGGTGGACACAGGTTTTTGAGTGGGCACGTGGTACAGACCCAAGCACGTACTTGAGCGCGGGCTTTGAGCGGAAAACAGGCCAAGCCCAGGCGGGCGCTTACGCGTAAGCCTCAGGCACTTCAGGTGGCCATATGCTCCTTGATAACGGCGATGTGCTCGACCGATTCGGCAGTAAAGCAGCGCACATGCGGGTCAATACGACGTACCAGACCTGCCAGCACCCCGCCATAGCCGCATTCGATGAAGGTATCCACCCCCTGGTCAACGAGCCAGTGCACGCTCTGCTCGAAGCGCACAGGACTGACCATCTGACGGGCCAGGTGCTCGGAAGCCTGGGAGGCCGCAAGGGGTCGCGCATCCACGTTACAGATAAGGGGCGGATCGGCCTCGAAAAAGGTCACCTCACGCAGAAACGTGGCGAGGGAGTCAGCCGCCTTTTGCATGAGGGGACTGTGGAAGGCCCCTGAGGTGGCAAGCATGCGGGCGCGATGCCGGGGTCGCGCACTCCACGCCTGCTGCGCGCGCACCACGGCAGCCCTATCGCCCGAAACCACTATTTGACCAGGGGCGTTATAATTTGCTGGTACCAAACACTCCCCCTGGGCAACATCCGCACACAGCTCCTCAACCTCAGCAGCATCCCCACCCAAAAGCGCACACATCGCCCCATCGCGCTGAGCGGCAGCTTGGGCCATGACGCTACTGCGATGGCGGGCAATGGCAAAGGCATCCCTCACGCTCACCATCCCTGCCACAGCCAGACCAGCAATCTGTCCCAGCGAAAACCCGGCCACATAGGAGGGGATAATCCCCTGAGCCACCAGGGCCGCAGCACTTGCCACCGAGCAGGCACACATGGCCGGCTGAGCAATCGCCGTATCGTTGAGGTACTCGGGGGTGCTGTTCAGGCACGCATCGGCCACATCAAAGCCAAAGATCTCGGAAGCCACATCGAAAATGTGACGCGCCTCGTCAAGTTCCATAAGACCTGCGCCCATGCCGGGCTTTTGCGCCCCCTGGCCCGACAGAAGAAATGCCGCCGTGCCCATCTAGGCCTCCTTGGTCGCGCAGGACGTACGGTTTGCGGCTTGAGTCTTAAGGCTCGACCCTTCCGTGCTTTCCTTCTTGCTCGCACGGGGCCTGCAAGTCGCCACCCGGGCGACGCGCGCATCGGCAAGAGCCTGCAGGTCAAGCGCGGCTTGGGCCTGACCCTGCTCCATCAGCTCGCGCAAAACCTCAGCAGCGGTCCTGCGCTCAGAGACCAGGCAGGCCGCCTGCCCGGCCATCATTGAGCCATTGTCCACATCGCCCTTGACCGCACGAGAAAGCGCTCCGATATAGTAGGCCTCCAGCTCATCAGTACTCGAAGCGGCCTCCTCCAGCTTACGCACCGCCCGCGACCACTTATTTTTTAAGCCACGCACGGCCGCATGCCCGCTACCCCGACCGGTCACCACGGTGTCGGAATCCTTGGCCTTGAGCACGCGCTCCTTGTAAGCATCGGCCACACAGCACTCCTCCACAGTCAAAAAGCGGGTGCCCACCTGCACTCCTTCAGCACCCAGGGCGAAGGCGGCCGCCAGCCCGCGCCCATCGGCAATTCCCCCAGCTGCAATCACGGGGATGGACACGGTATCGCAGATCTGAGGCACCAGCACCATGGTGGTAAGCTCACCGATATGGCCACCCGACTCGGTGCCCTCGGCTACCACGGCATCGGCCCCGCAGCGCTCCATGCGTGCAGCAAGGGCCGAGGAGGCCACCACAGGGATAACCCGCGCGCCCACCTCCTTCCACCGCTCTATGTAGGTGGAGGGGCTGCCTGCGCCCGTAGTAATCACATCCACACGCCGCTGGGCCAGAAGCCCAGCCAGATCAGCAGCGTGGGGATCCATGAGCATGACGTTGGCCCCAATCGGTGCGCCCTGGGCGATTGAGCGGGCGATGCTCACCTGCTCCTCCACCCACTCAAGACGCGCACCCCCGCAGGCGATGATTCCCAGCCCGCCACCGGCCGACACCGACCCGGCAAGCCGTCCATCGGCAATGCGGGCCATGGCACCCTGCATGATGGGCAGCTTCGTTCCCAGCAATTCTGTCACACGGGTTTTCAGCATTGATTCCTCCCAGCTCTCGCTGCCTTGCACGGCCTCGGCACGGTTTGCAGGGCAGTTATGTCTTGAATCCGTCAGCGGGCACCCGGGCCGTCGCCCCTCTCAGCCGCCATCCACCTGCTTGAGACACAGCTTCGCCAGGCGCCCTTGTCAGCATTGTTTTCGATGCAACAAGCGGCGCGGCGCTCTCTCTTTCATCCTTAAAGGTGCCTGAATCAGCGGACTAGCCCCCGCTGTTTGCCTGGGCTACGAGGTCTTGTTCATGGTCTTCAAAAAAGGTCTTGATCTTGATGATGCCGCGCACGAACACGCTCTCCTCCTCGGATGTGAGGCCGGCAAGCGCCGCATCCACCATCTGGCGGTGGAAGAGATCGTGGGCGCGCCAGGCTGCACGGCCCGCTGAGGTGAGCGACACAAGCACCTGCCTGCGGTCGGACTCGCTGCGCACTCGCTCCACATATCCCTTGGTCACAAGCTTATTTACTGAAGCCGTGAGGGTGGCAAGAGTCACCCCCAAGCGCGAAGCCACCACATTCATGGGATTCGAATCGTGCAGGCCCACGGCATGAATGGTATGAATCTCAGCAATTGTGAGACCCTTGGTCAGGCGGTTGCTGAGCACGTTTTCCTCAATGCGCAGGATGCTGTTGAAGGTCTCCACCAAAAGGTCGTTGACCACACAACGACTTTCACACAACTCGGTCATGGGCTTCCCTTCAAAGGCGCGGCGAGCGGAGTGGCGATGGCGGCACGTCTCGGATGTACGCACCCCGGCCGGGCGGCGCGATACGATATCCAGGTGCACGCCAGACCTCCCCCTGTCTGGTGGCAGTATAACGAAGATATTTAGTTAGGCAAACTAATTTATAAGCTCATCACATTCGACAGCGAGTACGACATGCCAGACTGATCACCGCAAGATAGATGTGCGAGGTGGACGACCTCCATCAACAACGGGGCCGCCTGTCGCCTTACCCCCGTCACCTCACCATCAACACTGGGTTGAACATCAGGGAGCGACAAGTGCCTCATCCGCCGCTTCGGCCTCCTCTCCGAGCGCCTCCATGATGTCGGCGACTGCGTAGAGCGAACCAAAGCAGCAGGCCACGCCGCCTCTACCGTCAGCTGCGGCCGCAGCTCGTGCCGCGCGGGCAGCCTGTTTTGGCCCCGCGCACACGTACACCTCGAGCTTCGCTACCTCCTGGTAAGCGACCTGCAAATCAGCTCCTTGAAGCCCGCTTTCCTCGCAGCCCACAGACGCATGTTCGCCTGTGAGAGCATGCTCGATCTTCACGCTCGACTCGCCTGCGGGCGCATGCTCGCCTGTGAAAGCATATTCACGCGTCAACCCCAGCTCGCCCGCAGATACATGCTCAGCCTGAGCACCCAGCTCATCTGTGGGCACACACGCGGCCACAATCCCCAACTCGTCCGCTACCTCACAGACAGCTTGAGCCAGATCAGAGGCGGAAAGTGCCCGCTCATTGCCGGCCTGCTCATAGCAGAAAAAGCGCCGCGCCAGGCTCAGTACCTCACCGAGCATGGCCCGGTAGTTCTTGTCGCGCAGTACACCCATCGCGAAATTCACCCCGCCCTGGGGGAAGTATTCCGCAAGCGAAGTCGAAAGCGCCCGCGCGCCCTGCTCGTTGTGTCCGCCATCCACGATCACCGTCGGGTTGTGCTCCACCACCTCAAAGCGGCCCGGCCAAGTGGCGGCCTCGAGCCCGGATTTGATGGCAACATTGGTAATATTCCAGTTCATCTCCCCTAAGGCGCGCGCCACCTCGATGGCAGCAGCCGCATTGTAGGGCTGGTAGATACCCGCCATGCGCAGGCGCACCTCTTCGATATCTTTGTAGGAGAACACCTGAGTCAGGCCCTCTGTGCGCGTTTGAAGCCTCTCGGGACGCACCATTGTAAGGGGAGCGCCCATCAGCTGAGCGCGCTCTTCAATCACCTTGAAAGCCTCTGGCTCCTGCGGGGCACAGACCACAGGCACACCCTGCTTGATAATCCCCGCCTTTTCAACGGCAATTTGAGGGATGGTGTCACCCAGCATATGGGTATGATCGAGGGCCACGGGCGTAATCACGCAGACCTCGGGATCAACCACATTGGTGGAGTCCAGACGACCACCTAGACCCACCTCCAGCACGGCCACGTCGCAGTCCACGCGCCTGAAATGCACCAAGGCCACCGCCGTAATTAGCTCGAAGGCCGTGGGACGCTCGGATAAGGTCTCAGCCGCACGACGCACCATAACGGCGGTCTCGTAGAGCTCTTCGTCGGAAATATCCTGGCGATTCACCTGCACGCGTTCATTGAAGCGCAGGATGTAGGGTGAAGTAAACAGACCCGTACGATAGCCTGCCGCCTGAAGGATACCGGCGATGAAGGCACAGGTGGAACCCTTGCCATTGGTGCCGGCCACGTGCACGATACGCAGCCCGTCCTGCGGGCGACCCAAGGCCTCAAGCAGGGCCTCGGTACGGGCCAGACCCAACTTCACGTCGCGCCAGGCACCCTGCTGCAGGTATTCTTTGGGGTCGAACTCCTCGTTCACACAGGCCCCTTCTTCTCAAGAGTTTTTGAAATGTGCAATGCGGCCTTATCAGCCGTCCCTGAGCATTGCGCCCAGTGCACGGAAGTCCTCTTCCAAGACGCTGCGCTTGCTGTGGTCATAGATAGCGGCTGCAGGATGAAACACAGGCAGCACCTTAAAACGTCCCGCAAAGGTCAGTCGTCCACGCAAGGTGGTGATGCCCCGCTCGGTACGCAGGATAAACTTGGTAGCAAAGTTACCCATGGTCACCAGGTATTCCGGACGGATAGCCCGCACCTGATCGCGCAGAAACGGAGCGCATAGGCCAATCTCGTCGGGCTGGGGATTGCGATTGGATGGCGGGCGGCATTTGAGCACGTTGGCGATGAAAATCTCCTCACGCACAAGCCCGGCATGACCCAGAAGCTCGGTGAGATACTTACCCGCCGCGCCCACAAAGGGCTTGCCCTGCAGATCCTCGTTTTTGCCAGGAGCCTCCCCGATAAGCATCACGCGGGCCTTAGGGTTGCCAAAGCCCGGCACCGTATTGGTGCGTCCCTCGCAGAGCGTGCACAGCCGACAGGCCGCCACCTGCGCGGCAATCATCTCCAAAAGCTGGTCCGCACCTTCGCCTCCGCACGGCTCAATAGTCGTAAAATGACTCACCATCGGTCTCCGCTTCACCACACACGCAGCCGCACAGCCCCGGAGCAAACGGCGCGCGCCCCGCCAACCCTACTGCACATACACACGGGGCATACGCAGCGCCAAAGCACAGCACACCTCGTGGGGGATGGAATCCAGCATCTGAGCCAAATCCTCAATACCCACCGACGCACCACCCTGCGAACCCACCAGCAGCACCTCATCGCCAATCTGGGGATCAAGGCGTGTATGGGTACTTGAACTGCGCAGATTCACCTCAAACATACACTGATCCATGCAGATAGCGCCCACCTGCCGACACAGCCGCCCTCCGTAGACCACCGAGGCACGGTTGGATAGCGCCCGCGCATACCCATCGGCGTAACCTACGGGCAGGGCGCAAATCTTGACCGAGCCGGGGCTGCGATACGTCATCCCATAGCTCACGCCCTCACTCATAGGCGGCATATTCACGGCGGTGATGCGCGCGTGCACGCTCATCGCCGGGCGCAGATCAAAATGCCCGCGCGTTTCGTCGCAGGGATGATAGCCATACAGGGAAATACCCAGGCGCACCATGTCGAAGTGGGTGTCCGGGTAGCGCAGGATGGCCGCAGAGTTGGCACAGTGCACCATCCCAGGATCAACCCCCAGCGCACGAATGGCGTCCACCGTGTCCACAAAGCGGCGGTACTGCATGGTGAAGTCAAGGGTTTCAGGGCGATCAGCCGTGGCAAAATGCGTGAATATACCCTCCTGCTGAAGGGCACGGTGAAAACTGATCTGACGCAGAAAGTCAATCGTCTCATCAAAGCGCACCCCAATGCGGTTCATGCCCGTATTGACAGCCAGATGGAAGGGGGCGCGCAGGCCTCGGGTATCTGCCACCTCGGCATAGGCGATGGCAAACTCCACGGTGTAGACCGCAGGTGTAAGGCTGTGGGCCAACAGCAGCGGAATTGAGGTGGCCGGCGGCTGGGACAGCACAAGAATAGGAGCGTCAATCCCCGCCTCGCGCAGCTCAATGCCTTCGTTAACCGTAGCGACGCCAAGCATGGTAGCTCCGGCAGAAAGCGCGGTGCGTGCTGAAGCAACCGCCCCGTGCCCGTAGCCATCGGCCTTGACCACGGCCATGAGACGGCATCCACCTTTCAGGTGGCGTCGCACCGTCGCAACATTATGGCGGATGGCGGACAGGTCCACCTCCACCCACGACCAGCGCCGCATGGGGCCTTTAATCTGAGCCAAATCCTCCTCATTGAACTCACCCGGCTCAGGCGTATCGCGCCGCTGCGCATCGGAACGCTCACGGGCAGCGCGCAAAAACTCCTGCACGTCGCGCCCTGTCGAGGCGCCCTGGGCACCAAATGCATTGAAACTCATAAGCCAAAATCCTTGTCTCCATCATCACGCCGGCGCACTTAGGACCCCGGACATGCCCTCTTCATCACCTCTGTTGCTCAGCGCTGGACGCGCGCGAGGAGGGTCTTATTGGTCTCAAGCCAGCTTTCCACCGTGCCGGTGTCAAAGCCGTCGCCCTCGCCAATCACCAAAGCGTACATCTCCTCCTCTTTGAGCAGGGCATCGAGCGCGTCGGTGAGCTGAATCTCTCCACCTACGGTGGGTTTTGCGTGCGCCAGAAGCTCCATAACCCGTAGCGTAAGCAAGTAGCGCCCAAAAACCGAGAGATTGGAGGGAGCCTCATCCGCCGAAGGCTTTTCCACCAGGCCAGACACCTTCCACACGTCCTTATCCACCTGAGTACCCGCGATGACACCGAAGCGACTCACCTGATCATAGGGCACGGGCAGCACGGCGATGACGCTTGCCCCGCCGTGAGCACGCGAAACCTCAAGCATTCGAGGGCAGATATGGTTGTCAGGCACCAGTACGTCGCCCAGCAGTACGAAAAAGGACTCGGTACCGGTTTTGGCGGCCGCGCAGTGAATAGCATGACCCAGACCCAAGGGCTCATCTTGGTAGACATAGCTCACATTGAGCGCGCCGACGCGCTCCACCTCGTCGGCCAGAGCATCTTTACCCCGTGCGCGCAGGGTCTGCACCAGTGCCGGATCGGGTGAAAAATGCTTTTCGATGGAGGTCTTGTCACGGCTATTAATAATGATGACCTCGTCGGCACCGCAGGCAAGGCCCTCTTCCACCACATACTGGATAGCGGGACGATTGACCACCGGCAGCATCTCCTTGGGCTGGGCCTTGGTGGCAGGAAGAAAACGCGTACCCAAACCCGCTGCGGGAATCAAAGCCTTCATGATGCTCCTCTCTCATCCGGGCCGTGCGGGTGGGACTGGAGCGCTATTGGCCAAGGGGCTACACGTTTTCCCTGTTCAGAAACCCCGCATCCCGACGAAGCCGCCGGGGACAGACCATAAGGCTGCCACAAGAGCTACAAACAGGCCCCACCCAAAATCGAATGGCATTGTACTGCACTTTCCCGAAAGGATGTGCGCCCTCACGAAGGACGCAAGGGTGCCTTTGGAAGTCGAAGAGCAATCGAACACCCGCAACTTTCAAGCTGACCACGCCCCGCCGTCACTTCTCTGCAGATGAAGAAATTGTGCACTATCTCAAATAATACGCTGTCTCAATAACAGCCCTGCGCGCCCCTGTGGTATAACGCCCTTGTCAACGAATCGAAGGCGTACGCCGCCACCAATGCTCGGCATCAGCAGCGGGGTCGCCAGCAATCAGAAAGCGAGGATACTATGTCCCTCATCGGCAAAGAGATTTCCGACTTTTCCGTGCAGGCCTATCACGAGAATGATTTCAAGACCGTGACCAAGGCTGACGTCCTGGGTAAGTGGAGCCTCTTCTTCTTCTATCCCGCCGACTTCACCTTCGTATGCCCCACCGAACTCGAGGATCTGGAGGACTTCTATCCGAAGTTCAAGGAGGCTGGCTGCGAGGTATACTCCGTGTCCACTGACACCCACTTCACCCACAAGGCCTGGCATGAGAGTTCTGATCGCATCTCCAAGGTGACCTATCCCATGCTCGCCGACCCCACCCATGTGCTGAGTCGCGACTTTAAGGTGCTCATCAAGGCCGACGGTCTGGCCGAGCGCGGTGCCTTCATCGTTGATCCCGAGGGCAAGATTCAGGTGTACCAGGTCAACGCCGGTGGCATCGGCCGCAAGGCTGAGGAACTGCTGCGTCTGCTCAAGGCCGCTCAGTTCGTGGCCGAGCACGGCGACGAGGTGTGCCCCGCCAACTGGGAACCCGGTGCCGAGACCCTGAAGCCCTCGCTCGACCTGGTGGGCCAGCTGTAAGAGCTTTAAGGCTGGGCGCGTAGCTCAGTCCGTCTTCTAAGCGTCAAGGAGGGCCGCGACTTTCGGGTTGCGGCCCTTTTTGCATACATTCCCTCGGAAAGGAGCGGAACATGTCACAGGTTGACGTGAAAAACCTCTACGATGCGGTCATCATCGGCGGTGGCCCCGCTGGTCTTACGGCCGCCATTTACCTGGCGCGCGCCCGCAACCGCGTAATCGTGCTTGACCGCGAGAATTTTGGCGGTCAGATCGCCACCACCGAAGAGGTGGTGAATTACCCCGGCGTGTTGCGCGCCTCCGGCTCTGAGATTACCGAGACCATGCGCCGCCAGGCCGAAGCCTTTGGTGCAGAATTTTTGCTCGCTGAGGCCGAGTCGCTTGACCTTGAAGGCGACATCAAGCGCGTCAAGACCTCTAAGGGCGAGCTTTTGTGTCTCTCGGTTTTGCTCGCCACCGGATCGGCCCCGCGCCATCTGGGCTTTCCCGGTGAAGCTGAGTATGGCGGACGCGGCGTAGCCTACTGCGCCACCTGCGACGGCCAGTTCTTCACGGATAAGGAAGTCTTCGTCATCGGCGGCGGCTTTGTGGCGGCTGAAGAGAGTGTATTTCTCACCCGCTTTGCCAAGCACGTCACCATTTTGGTACGCGGCGATGACTTCACCTGCGCCCCAGCAGCCTCCGAAGAAGCCAAGTCCAATCCCAAGATTGACGTGCTCTACAACACCCAAATAGTGGAGGTAGGCGGCGATTCCAGCCTGCGCTACCTGCGCTACCGCGATATCAAGACCGGAGAAGAAGCCGAATACCGTGCCGAGGAGGGCGACAGCTTTGGTGTCTTCGTGTTCGCGGGCTATGTTCCTGCCACTGACCTGGTGAAAGATATTGCCGAGCTGACCGACAGGGGTTATATCATCACCGACGAGACCCAGATGACCACGGTCGATGGCCTGTTTGCCGCCGGTGATGTGTGCGTCAAGGAGCTGCGCCAGGTGGCCACCGCCGTAGGTGAGGCAGCGCTGGCCTCCACCTTTATGGAGCGCTATATCAAGGCCGCCCACGAGCGCACAGGCCTGGTGCCTGAGCCCCCTTCGGCCCGCCCGGTGGAGGAGCACGAGCAGTCCTCGCCTTTGGGTGAAGGGGATGCGGCCCCAGCCGATGAGCTGTTTACCCCAAGTATGATATCCCAGCTCAACGCTGTGTTTGAGCGCATGGCTCGCCCGCTGGTGCTGCGCATGGGCCTCGATGATCGCCGAGCTTCCTCAGAGCTGGTTACCTATATGGAACAGCTGGCGGATCTGACCGACAAGCTCAGCGTAGAGCGCATTGAGGGCGATGAACTCGCCGCCCTCGAAGGCGAGCTTCCCTGTGTGCGCATCTACGACGAAAACGGCACCTGGACCGGCCTTGCCTTCCATGGTGTGCCCGGTGGACATGAGTTCACCAGCTTTGTGCTGGGCCTCTACAACGCGGCCGGCCCCGGCCAGCCCATCGACGAGGCCGACCGCGCCGGCATCGCCGCAATTGACTCCCCTGTGGCGATTAAGGTGCTCGTAGGCCTGTCATGCACCATGTGTCCCGACGTGGTGTTGGCCGCCCAACGCGTGGCCGCCGACAACCCGCTGGTTACGGCCGATGTCTACGACATCAACCACTTTAAGGCCGTCAAGGATCGCTACCAGGTGATGAGCGTCCCGTGCATCGTCATTGAGCGCGAGGGCGAGAAGGAGAAGGTGGCCTTCGGCAAGAAGAACGTCTCCCAGGTGCTCTCACTCATCGGGTAGGAACGGCCGTTTCGTTCAATGCGCTTCACGCATCGCGCCGGGATGAATCCATCCCGGCGCTTTTTGCGCTTCCGTTCTCTAAGCACCATGAGCGCAATGAGCCTCATCCTGCCCGTCTCCAGCGACGGCGCTTCCACGCACCCTGCCTTTCTGCACTTCGTGCCCAGCTCGCCCGGCTGAGCAGCCATCGTCCTCTTCCCTCCCGTATCATAAAAAGAGCGCCCCCGAAGGAGCGCCCGTATATCACCTCGTTGTGCCGTGCGGATTAGACCAGCGCCGCACCCAGCTTCTTGCAGGCCTCCTCGGCCTCCTCATCAGGGTAATCCTTGGCGATAACCGTGTCCACGAGGGTAATCCCGGCACCCTCAGCATCCTCACGCCAGTTGTCCATCCATTCGCCCTCGTTCCAGTCATAGCTGCCAAAGAGAGCTACCTTGGCATCCGCAAGCTGGGACTTTACCTCATCCCACATGGGCTCAAACTCATCAGCCTCAAGCTCCTCATCACCCATGGCGGGGCACCCAAAGGCAAACGCCGCATACCCCTCCAGGTCAGAAGATGAAAAATCGCCCGCCTGAATCAGCTCAGACTCACCGCCGGCCTCGGTCACACCCTCGGCGACGAGGTTGGCCATGGCTTCGGTGTTGCCTGTTCCGCTCCAGTACACAATTGCGATCTTGCCCATGGTACATCATCCTTTCGATAAGCCGTCATTCGCAGGCGCCTCATGCAGGCAACGATTCGGCAGATGAGATACCACCCGAGGCGCCGCACGCACCGCGCGCCTAAGCCGTCATCTCCAAACCCCCGAGTGCGCTGCCCGCAGCTAAGGAGCGGGGCGAACCCCACGGATACCGCACACGCGATTCCCACTGCGAACACAAAACAATGATATTGGGCTTATACCACAAAGGATGTGGGCGGCAGGGCTGATTTACTTCCAGTAACAAGACTGCACAGTACCGACACAGCGGGATGAAACAAAAGCCTCCAAGCATGGATCGTCCACCCCCACGTGCTTGTGCTAGAGTGAAGATATCTACTCCTCAGCCGCGCTAAACAAACACGCTGCACGGCTGCAGCGCGGATGCCGATGACACATCAATACATCCTCGAAAGGACACCATGCATCAATTTCGCAACGACTATAGCGAGGGAGCAGCGCCTGCCATCATGGACGCGCTCATACGCACCAACGAAGAACAAACTCCTGGGTATGGAACCGATGAACACTGTGCACGAGCGGCTGAGCTGATTCGTGCCGAGATTGCCCAGCCCGATGCGGTAGTAAGCTTCGTACCAGGCGGAACCCCCGCAAACATCCTCGCTATCACAAGCCTGACCGAGGAGTTCGAAGGTCCCGTCTGTGCTGCGGATGCCCATCCCACCATCCACGAGGCGGGAGCTATCGAGGCTCAGGGTCGCCGACTACTCGCTACCACCGATCCATATGGACGCCTCACCGTCACAGCAGCAGATATGGTCTGGAATACATGCATGGCCAACGGATCGACCACAACACAGGCCGGCATGCTCTACTTCTCACACACGAGCGAACTCGGCTATGTCTATCGCCGTGCCGAATTCGACGAACTTTGCGATTGGGCTGAAACGCGAAACGTGGCGGTCTATGTAGATGGCGCACGCATAGCAAGTGGCATCACGGCTGCTGAGAGCGACCTCACTATCCAGCACATAGCCGAACGTGCTGACATATTTACCTTGGGTGGCACGAAAAATGGCCTGCTCTTGGGTGAGGCGCTTGTCGTAAATCCACGAACTGCTCGCGGAAGACGCGCCATCGAACGGCTCCCCTACCTTGCCAAACGAGCAGGCCAGCTCGCAGCGAAGGGCCGTGTGATGGGCGTCATGTTCGAGGCGGCCTTTGATCCCGCCACTCGTAACGCAGCAGGCGAAGTGCTCTATTGGCAGCTTGCTCGCCACGCCAATGCCTGCGCTGTGCAGCTCGCCGAAGGCCTGAGCGATGCCGGCTTTGAACCGTATATCCAAACGACAGGTAATCAGCAGTTCTTCTGGGCACTGCCCGACCAAGCGACGCTGTTTGCTGAGCGGCTTGGCTGCGAGCTTTTTGGTGGCGTCGACCCGACAGACTCCGACCGCGTCCTTGTTCGGTTCGTCACCAGCTGGGCCACCCCAACCGATGCGATTGACGAAGCCGTCACCTTCGCTCGCACGATTGCCTCGTGAAAAGCGTTTCTTGACTCCGCTTGTGCCTGTATGGCTTGCACATCTGTGGCAAGCACCACCATATCGGCCACGATTGGCTCGGCATCCTCCATCTGAATGGCGATACCCGCCTTGGACTCCTTAAAACCCTGTACATCCGCCCCAAAGACAAGCTTCACACCGGCTGCACGCAGGCGGTTATACACGATCGCTGCCATGTCGGCATCGAGAATCGGCAGAGCCTGACAACTGCGCTGCAAGCACCGCCCCCGCCTCTCACGCCACCGGCGTGGCACCCAAAAGCGCCAAACCTGAGGTCGCAAGAGGCTCGTATCCGTCGATGGCACCCGCGTAGTAGGCGCTCACCATCTCGCGGTGGAGCAAGGGGTAGAGCGGTACATTGAGCGACACCAAATCAAAGCATTCCCCCCATAGCTCTTGGCGCGCCAGCTCATCGGTTTCCTCCCGGGCCTGCGCCGCAAGCTCCTGCAGTTCGGTCCACGCCTCGCTGCCCTTCCAGCACGTCCTCCCCTGCGTCCACACCGTGTCACCGTACCACCAGGTCAGTAAAAAATCGGGATCGCAGCCGAAGCAGCTGGGGTCGCCCGAGGTGAGCACCAGATCAAACTCCAGCACCTCATCATCTTCCGGCTGAGCAAAGTCTCCCCAATCAAGAGTGCGCTTGGCGATAACCGCTCTGATACCCGCCTCGGCGAGCTGCTCTTGGATGGGCAGGGCAAGCGTGCGTGCCCAGGTGGCATCAGCAATGAGCGTGCACGAAAGGTCCTCCATCCCAGCTGCGGCCAACAGCAGGGCCGCACGTTCAGGATCATGATCAAAGTTCGCAGCAGCCTCATGGTAGAACTGGTGCCCCCGGGGCAACAAACCGCTCACCGGCGCGGCATGATTGGCCATCTGCTCAGCTATGAGCGCATCCACATCGATGGCGTAGAAGAAAGCCTGGCGCACCCGGGGATCGTCGAAAGGTGCCTTTCGGGTATTAAACATGAGAAAGGCCGCATCAATACCCTGGAGGTACTCGATGGTAGCCCCTGCCTCGGCGAGGCTTTCAGCCTGGTCATAGGCGACGTTTTCCACCACCTGAACCGTGGCCTCCTCAAGCGCAGCCGCACGCTTTTCCCCCACAGAAAGCACCTGCCACTCCATGGCCTCAGCCCCCGCAGGCAGGCTACCGTTATAGTACGGATTGGGCACAAAGCGAACGGTTCCGCCCTCAGAGGCATCCGCCACCTCATACATCCAAGGCCCGCTGCCCACGGGCAGGCTCGCCACCTCCTCATCCTTCACTGAGGCCGAACCTTTCAAGGCAGCAGCCGGCACCACCTTCACCAGGCTCAGCCGCGTTGTAAATAGATCCGTGAGGGGATGTGCGAGCGTAATGAGTACCGTCGTATCATCAACAGCAGACACCTCGTCAATGAAGGAGAGGAGCTCGGCGCTGGCCTCGTCCACCAAAGCTGCCTCAAACGAGGCCACCACATCCTGAGCGCTCACGGGCTCGCCATCAGAGAAGCAGGCGTCCTCGCGCAGGCTCACCTCATACTCCAGCTCAGACAGGGCAAGCGGCTCTTCGGTCGCCAAGGCGCAGTAGGGCTCGTAGGTATGCAGGTCGAGGTCATAGAGTCCCTCAAACACGTGGCAGGCCGCCGACCAGGCAGCAGGCGAGCCACCGCACAGACCCAGAGGATAGCCCACCTCAAACTCTGTCGCGCAGGCCGCGCTCAGCACCGCCGACTCGCTCTCGCTTTCCTCAGGATCTTCGCCTGCCTCGTCAGCCGAGCAGCCCGCAAGCCCTAAGCCCGCCGCCGCCACCGCCGCAGCCGACACGCCCACAAAGCTGCGCCGTGTAAGCGAGCTACCCTGCCTCGCCCTCATCCCTTCCAACAGCCCCTTTGTTACTCCTGCTAAACGCGCCCGCCAGCGCTTCTGCAACTTCCTCGCCGGCGCACCTACCAATGCCAGCTGCAGGCCTACCTTCAAAAGATGACGGCTCGCGCTTCCTTTGGCAGCACATCCGCAGATACGATCGCCGGCCACACCACCAGCATATCCGTCAACAGCACTACCAGCACGATCGCTAACACGGCCGCTGTCACATCTCCCGGGGCATCCAGCACCAGCTTCGCCAAAGGCCCGGGTGTGCTAGGGACTTTCACCCATTAGAAACGTACCATGCTCGGCACACAAGCAGGTTCGCCGCCCCGGAGGGCGGCGAACCTTACAGCACTATGCTCTAGACGTTGAACAACTCAATGGTATCGCCCTCTTGGAGCGTCACCATAGCCTTCTTCCAGGTCCGAGTACGTCCCGCCTGGTAGCGCACGCGCTTAGGCTTGGACTTCACGTTCAGCGTGTTCACCCGTACCACCTTCACGGCAAAGATCTCTTCGACGGCCTGGCGGATTTCAATCTTGTTCGCATCCTTGGCCACCTCGAAGGTGTAGGTGTTCTTTTCCATCATGTCATAACTGCGCTCGGTGATAACCGGGCGGATGATGATCTCGCGGGGATCCTTCATTATGCAAGCGCCTCCTCGAGATGCTCCAGAGCCGCAGCGGTGAGCACCAGTTTCTTGTTGTCAATCAGTTCCAGCGTGGTGACCTCGTTGGCGGGCACGATGGACACGGTGGGGATATTACGGAACGACAAGAATGTGTTCACGTCGTCGTCAGCAATCACCAGCGTGATGCGGCGTTCGCAGCCCAAGGCCTTGAGGGCAGCCACGGCATCTTTGGTACGGGGTTTCTCAAAATTGAAACCGTCTACCACAATCAGCTCGCCATCAGCGTACTTGGCCGAAAGCGCCGAGCGCATGGCCAGCTTAACTTCCTTGCGGTTCACGCGGAAGGCGTAGCTGCGGGGGTGCGGGCCAAATACGGTGCCGCCACCGGTCCACTGAGGCGCGCGAATCGTGCCCTGACGAGCCCGGCCGGTACCCTTCTGACGCCACGGCTTTTTGCCACCGCCGCGAATCTCACCACGGGTCTTGGTGTCGTGCGTACCCTGGCGCTGGCCAGCGCGGATGGAGCGCACGACGGTATGCATCACATGCACATTCGGCTCGATGCCAAAGACGGCAGCGTTAAGCTCGGCCTCTTTGACCGTCTTGCCGCCGGCATCCTTAATCTCAATATTTGCCATTATCCTGTACTCCTCTTATACCTGCGCGGCCCTTACGCCATGCGCACGCGCACGATGCCGTTTTTACAACCCGGCACTGCTCCCTTGACCAGGATGAGGTTCTGGTCGGCATCCACCCGGACAACCTCAAGGTTGCGCACGGTCACGGTGTCGCAGCCCATATGGCCCGGCATGCGCACACCCTTGAATACGCGCGAGGGCGTAGCGCACTGGCCAATGGAGCCGGGGATGCGGTGGAAGTGAGAGCCGTGCGAGGCACGACCGCCGCCAAAACCATGACGCTTGACCACGCCCTGGAAGCCCTTACCCTTGGAAGTGCCGGTCACATCGACCTTTTTCACCTCGGCGAAGGCCTCTACGGTCTGGGTGTCGCCCACCTTGTAGGCCGAAGCATCCTCAACGCGAACCTCGCGCAGATAGCGCACCGGCTCGGTGCCGTGCTTGGCAAAGTGACCAGCCATGGGCTTGTTCACCTTCTTGGGCTTGATGGCACCAAAGCCCAGCTGCACGGCTTCGTACCCATCGG
The DNA here is from genome assembly GCA_964438035.1 of uncultured Slackia sp. Lineage (GTDB taxonomy): Bacteria > Actinomycetota > Coriobacteriia > Coriobacteriales > Eggerthellaceae > Slackia. Next base: position 88 of record CAYTIS010000006.1, on the reverse strand, counting down.
TGTCAGCCGTCTTAACCTGACAGACCGTGTTGGGCTCGGCCACGATGACGGTGACGGGCACCACGCGATCATTCTCGTCGAAGATCTG
>CAYTIS010000005.1:0-35082 GCA_964438035.1 uncultured Slackia sp. | reverse complement strand
ACTTGGCAAGCCGCTTTGGCTCATTCTCGGGAAGATTTGCCCTCATAGCAAAATCCGTCTTGGGTAGATTCATTGTGTGCTTGTAATCGTTTCCCATCGTGTACTCCGATCCTCGCTTTCTAACTTGAGCCGCGCAGGTGCCCGGCAAAACCGCAAGTCCGCCCATTATAAGGAAACGAACCGGACCCGACACGACAATTAAAACTCGATATGGAGCATAAGTGTGGCGTATACATCCGCGTATACATCGGGAGGTTTTTGCGCGTCCCGAGAAAAAGGTGTGTATGATGGTCGCTTGGAGGCTATGGCCCAGACAGAGCAAAGAAGGAGGACATCATGCGCTGTCCCGTCTGCGGCAATCCCGATTCAAAGGTGGTTGATTCTCGTCCCTCTGACGAATTCAATTCCATCCGGAGACGGCGCGAGTGTCTCGCCTGTTCCAATCGGTTTACCACCTACGAACGGTTGGGTGACAATCCCATCATTGTTATCAAGTCCGATGGAGGAAGCCAGGTCTTTGATCGAGAAAAGCTCTATCGTGGCATCTCCATTGCCTGTGCTAAGCGACCTAATATCTCCAATGAGAAAAAGTGCGAAATCATTGATTCCATTGAGGCTGAGCTACGCAATTCGGGAAAGACGGAGATTAAGTCCAAGGATTTAGGCGATATCGTTTTGGGGCACCTCAGAGGCCTTGATGACGTGGCCTATATCCGTTTTGCCAGCGTATACAAAGATTTTCAAACTCTGGATGAGTTCCAGGAGGCCCTGAAAGGATTGGAGTAGCAGGGAGTTCAAAGATCCTGCTTGTCGGCATTCAGCGGGAGCTTGCCGTACCAGGGACTTTCAGAATGCCCTTAAAGGGTTTGTAATACCAAGGATTTGAGAAGGCCCTTCGTGGGTTGAATCAATAAGGAGCGCTCGTGTCCACACCTCTTTCTATCAAGATAACCCGCCTCGTGGATGAGGCGGTCATCCCTACCTATGCCTATCCAGGAGATGCCGGCATGGATTTGCGAGCAGTCGCACCCGCCACGCTAGCACCCCTTGAGCGGGCGCTCATTCCCACGGGCCTCGCAATTGCCATCCCTCAGGGCTACGCCGGGTTTGTGCAGCCACGCAGCGGACTTGCTATCAAGCAGGGTATCACGGTGCTCAATACCCCTGGTCTTATTGATAGCCACTACCGAGGCGAACTCAAGGTTGCCCTCATCAATCTGGATCCTCACACCACCTTTTCCATCGCGTCGGGCGATCGGATTGCCCAGCTTGTCATCCAAAAGGTGGAGGAAGTTACCTGGAAGCTTGTTGAGGAGCTCGAAGCCACCGAGCGCGGCCAAGGCGGCTTCGGCTCAAGCGGCATCGCCTGAGCCTGTTGAACTTGCCGCCTTTACCGGCGTCCCACGTGGCCAAACTGTCTCAATTGGTCCTGCTTTTCCCTACTTCTTGCTGGCTACGAAGAACAGGGCCAGGGTACCCGGTCCGGAATGGGCACCAATGACGGGATCAATGTAGTTCACCACAAAGTCGGTAGTGCCCAGCCGCTCCGTAATCTCCTGCTTGAGTATCTCCACATCCTCAATGCAGTCGCCGTGAGTGATGAAGACGGTTTGGCTGGCGGGGTCAATCGCCGTCTCTTCCATATGGTCTACCAGGGCCTTGATGGACTTCTTGCGACCACGCACCTTCTCCATGGGGATGAGCGCTCCGGCATCATCCACATGCAAAACGGGCTTGATGCTCAAAAACGTGCCTGCCCAGGCGCTTGAGCGGCTCACGCGCCCGCCACGGAAGAGAAACATCAGATCGTCCACGGTAAACCAATGGGCCACCTGCCCGCGCGTCTCTTCCACATAGGCCACCACCTCTTCAAGGCTGGCCCCCTCCTGGGCTTTCTTGCAGGCCAGGTACACAAGCAGGCCCTGGCCACCTGAGGCGGCAAAGGTCTCGGCTGAGACAAAGCTGCGTTCGGGATATTCGGTGGATAGCTGCTGCAAAATCAGCGCAATCGCCTCATAGGTTCCGGAAAGAGCGCTCGAAAAGCCCAGGTAAAGCACGTCTTTACCACCCTCGGCAATGGAGCGGAAGAGCTGCTCAGCATTTTGCAGGTTGGGAAGGGAGGTTGTTATCACCTTGCCCTCACGCATCATGGTGTAGAACTGCTTGAGGTCGGTCTTCTGACCCTTCAAATAGCTTTGCTGTTCTTGCCCGTCCACTATGAACGTGAGCGGCAAAATTTCGATGCCGAACTCATCGATCATCTCCTCGGTCAGATTGCAGGCGGAATCGGTGACGATTTGATATGACATGGGCCTCTCCTCGTAAAACACTCAAGCGCCCGGCGCTTTGGTTTGCTTAGTCGTACCAGTATAGCGCCTTAAGTTTCCGTAGCTCGCCGCAACAAGCAAGCCGGTCCGACTCTGGGGCTCAAGAACCCGTTGGAACACCTCACTTTCCACACTCTCCGCGCGCTTCCCTAGCAAAACATGATGATGGTAAGTATCAGGCTGATTGCAGCACCGGCGAGGATGGCGGGCCAGCCGACGTCAAGGGGATCGCCCGCAATGCTGCCCTCTTTAAGTTCGTACATCATGTCGGGCAGGCCGCTAGCCTCCCATATAATCCGCAGGTCATCGCCAAGATAGGGAGCCTCCTGAGCACCAGCGTCCACCTGAGTAGCCGCACACGGCTGAAGCGTCGCCTCGCTCTCCACGACCTCCTCATGAAAAGAGCTTGCCTGGCCTTCCAGCTTGAGGGCCGATGTCCCTTCGATTCGCCTTGCCACCTGCGTCATAATTCTTGCACCCCGCTCTTGCATCGAACCTATGTTCGCATTTATAATAGGGCGCGCCGTCGGGCATGTCAATATAAAACAAACGTTTGTTCGTGTTATTATGTGCAAGACTGACGCAGGCCACCCTGCCCGCCCAGGATGTGGATATGATGGCCCAATGCCGCAGGAGAGGATGAAAGTGATATGAGCCAAGCCCCAATCGAAAACCCCAAGATTACGAAAAAGCAGAAGGCCGTCTTGGATTTCATCACTAAAACCCTTGATGAAACGGGGATTGCGCCCACGGTGCGTGATATCTGTGAGGGCCTGGGCCTCTCCTCTCCCTCCACAGTTCACGCCCATCTCAAATCGCTGGAAGAAAAGGGCTTCATCCGTCGTGATCCGCTCAAGTCGCGCTGCATCACCCTCGTGGGGCATGAGCGCAGACAGCCTAATGAAAGCACACCTTCGATGGGTGCTGGTGCCTTTGCCTCGGTGGTGCGCCTACCCGTGGTGGGCAATGTGGCGGCTGGTCAGCCCATTCTCGCGGAAGAAAATATCGCCGAAACCATCCCCTTGCCCACCGAGATTGTGGGTGACTCAAGCTCGTTTCTCTTGCGCGTGCGCGGTGACTCCATGGTGGAGATTGGCATCAACCACGGCGACTACGTGGCCGTCAAACAGCAGCCCACCGCCAGCAATGGCGACATCGTGGTGGCTTTGGTAGATGATGGTGCGACGGTCAAGCGCTTCTTTAAGGAGGAGGGGCATGTGCGCCTCCAACCCGAAAACTCCTCCATGGATCCCATCATCCTCACCGAAAACGTCTCAATCCTGGGCAAGGTCACGGCTGTTTTTCGTCGGCTCTAGAACGCGCTTTCGAGCATCCTTCAGCCCTTGGAAGTATGTCCCTCCACCTGGAACTCTCCGAAGGTAGAAACCACATCTTCGGGAACCTTAAGGGTCATACGCGTGCCGCCCTCTTCATAGGATTCAGCTACCACCGTGCAGCTCCTGTGAGCTACCGACACCACATCTCCCCGAGAAAAGGGCACGAGCACCTCAAAGGTCTGCTCGCCTGCCGTAGCCGCCCTCTCAATCGCGGTGATAAGATCCTCAATCCCCTCCCCTGTCTGGGCCGACACAATCACGGCCTCCGAATAGGCTGCCGTAAGGGCCGCCCGCTCAGCTTGAGCCACCTGATCGGCCTTGTTAAACACGAGAATGCGCGGAACATCCTGAGCACCAATCTGTTTCAGGGTCTCATCCACCGCCTCCATCTGATGCTTAAAGGCGGCAGACGAGGCATCCACCACATGCAAAATCAAATCAGCCCCGCGAATCTCATCGAGGGTGCTCTTGAAGGCTTCAATGAGAGTGGTCGGCAGCTTTTGAATGAAGCCAACCGTGTCGGTGAGCGTCACCTCACGCCCCTCGGGCAGGGTGAGCTTGCGGGTGGTGGAATCAAGCGTGGCAAAGAGCTTGTCGTAACTCAGCACCTCAGCACCGGCCAGGCGGTTGAGCAGGCTTGACTTGCCCGCGTTGGTGTAGCCAGCCTCGGCCACCTTAAAGACGGGCGAGCGGTAACGGGCCGAGCGCTGGGTACTGCGCATCCGAGCCACCTGCTCAAGTTCGCGACGGATGGCCGTAATGCGCTTGCGCACCATGCGACGATCCACTTCAAGCTGGCTTTCGCCCTCGCCAAAGCGCGAGCCCACGCCACCGCCCATGCGATTGGAGGCCAGGTGGGCCCACATGCCGCGCAGTCGGGGCAGCAGGTACTGATTTTGGGCCAGTCGCACCTGAAGCCTACCCTCCTTGGTGGTGGCATGCAGGGCGAAGATGTCCAGGATAAGGGCCGTGCGATCAATCACCTTGACCCCCTTGGGCACGGCCTTTTCCAGATTGCTCTGCTGAGAGGGGCTCAGCTCCTCATCGAAAATAACCGCGTCGGCCGCAAAGGCGCGACAGAGGTCCGCAATCTCTTCCACCTTGCCGCTGCCTACGAAGGTGCGCGCGTTGGGTGCCTCTAAGCGCTGAGTGGTGGTGGCCACCACGGATGCCCCAGCCGTGTCGGTCAGGCGGGCAAGTTCCTCAAGGGAAGAGGCGGCCTGATCAGGATCAGCACCCTTCAGTTCCACACCCACGAGGATGGCCCGCTCGCGGCCTTCGATAAGGGAATCCTGCGCGGTTTCGGCAAACGACATGTGAACCTCCCTGTTCACCGGTGCCTGCAAGCGAGCAGCCGGACAACCGAACAGCCGGACATGCGCAGGCGCGTACTCAAGGAAAACGACACTTCAGTGCTTTTGCCCGCATTCGCCCTGGGCCAAGACAGATGTGCCCGAAGCTCAAGAAGGCACAGTAACTGGCGTCGATAAGGCTTTAAAAGCGCAGGTACCTAACACAGGACAAAGGCGGGCAAAGTGGATTGATCAGCGTTTCCCTAAGGCCTCATGATACGAGGCCCTCTACCTTAAGGCAATCAATAATCTGCTGGGCAAGAGAGGCGGGTCTTGCCTCATCGGCCGCAAGCCAACAAATGCGCTCATCGCGGCGCCACCAGGTACGCTGGCGCTTGGCGTAGCGACGGGTAGCCTGCTTAACCTGGGCAATCGCTTCATCAAGTGAGCAGCTGCCCGCCAGTGCGCTCGCAATTTCCTTATAGCCGATGGCCTCCTTGGCCGTACAGGCCTCCTCAAAACCTGCCGCAATGAGCTCCTGCACCTCTTCGATCAGGCCCTGGGCGACCATACTGTCCACCCGTCGCTCAATACGCTCGTTCAGCACGGCGGGATCCACGCTCAGCCCGAAAAAGCGGGCGGGCACAAACTGACCCATGCTTGCAAAACCCTCAAGCTGGCGCGCGTAGCTTTTGCCCTCCAGCTTGAGCATCTCAAGGGCGCGCATGACGCGCTTGGAATTATGGGGATGGATGAGTGCCGCACTCTCGGGGTCGCGCTCGTGCAAGAGCTGCCAAAGCGCATCACGCCCCCGCTCCTCAAGCAGGCGCGCTAAGGCCTCCCGCACGGGATTGTCTAGCTGCTCACCAGCGGGAAAGCGATAATCATCAATGGCCGCGCGCACGTACAGGCCGGTTCCGCCCGCAAGCACGCTCCATCCGCCACCCGCATCTATCTGGGCAAACAGCTGCCTTGCCATCTCTTGAAAGAGCGAGGCAGAATAGGGCTGACCCGGGTCGAGGATGTCAATACCGTGATGGATCACCTGCCGCTCGGCTGGAGCAATCTTGCCCGTGCCGATATCCATACCCCGATAGACCTGCATGGAGTCGGCAGTGATCACCTCGCCACCCAGGCTCAAGGCAAGCTGCTGGGCCACGTCGGTCTTGCCCGAAGCCGTAGACCCCACGATGACGATAACGGGCCGAGCAAGCGCTAATCCGTAGCAGGCGCACTCAGACACCGACAATCTCTCCCGCAAGGTACCAGGTACGGGCCTCGTTCACGCGAATGGTGACAAAGGTGCCGGTCAGCTCCTCAATCGTGCTTGTCTCAGGAATCTTGGCGTGCACCGTGATGTTGTGAGGTCCGTGCCCGGTGCACATCCCGGCATCGCGCTTGGACACGCCTTCTATCAGCACCTCCAGCTCACGGCCCACAAAGCGACGATTCTGCTCGTACGCGGAGTTCTGCACCAAATCCACGAGCGACTCAAAGCGCTTCTGAATCACCTCACGCGGCGTGTCATCTTTCATTTTGGCTGCAGGCGTGCCCTCTCGCGGCGAATAGATAAAGGTGAACACCTGGGAATAGCCTACGCGCTTGACCAGGTCATAGGTGGCCTGAAAGTCCTCTTCGGTCTCACCAGGAAAACCCACGATGATGTCGGTGGAAAGTGAGATGTCAGGACAGGCCGCGCGCACCTTATCCACCAGCCCCAGATAGTGCTCGGCGGTATAGCGACGGTTCATGGCCTCAAGGATGCGATCGCTGCCCGACTGGACAGGTAGGTGCAGGGCCGGGGCCAGGTTGTCCAGCTCCCCAAACAGCGCAATCACCTCATCAGAAAGATCCTTAGGATGCGAGGTGGTAAAGCGAATCCGTTCAATACCAGTGCTTGCCACCCCCCGCAGCACATCGGCGAAGCGCGGCTTACCATAGAGGTCGCGCCCATAGGAGTTGACGTTTTGGCCGAGCAGGGTGATCTCGCGCACCCCGTCATCGACCAGGCGCCGCGCCTCATCCACCACATCCTCCAGGCGCCGCGAGCGCTCCTTGCCGCGCACGCGGGGCACCACGCAGAAGGTGCAGTAATTGTTGCAGCCCACGGTGATGGGAAGCCAGGCAGCCCAGGGGTGCACGCGCTTGGCCGGCAAATCGCTGGAGAAGGTGCTTGAGCGCCGGGGGGTTTCCACATGATGCCCGCCCTCGCGGATGGCATCCTCAAGCAAGAGCGGCAAGCGCTCTATATTGTGAGTGCCAAAGACCACGTCCACATGGGCGAGTTTTTCCACCAAGGCCGCACCATCGCGCTGCCCGATGCAGCCGCCGATACAAATGAGGCGCTTGGGCAGATCGCTACCATGGGGCAGCGGGATGTTCTTAATAGAAGCAGCCTGACCCATAAGGCGCACATCGGCGGCCTCACGCACACAGCAGGTAACGAAGATGGCAATCTCGGCCTGCTCAACCTGGGGTACCTCGATGGCGCCCAGGCTCTCAAGCATCCCAGCGATGCGCTCAGAGTCGTGCTCATTCATCTGGCAGCCGTAGGTGTACAGGCAAAAGGTTCGATTATGAAGCGGAGACATAGGGCCTCTCTTTCGCATGCATGCCGAGCGTGCAAGCGCCCGTTCAGCAGGGGTATGACGTAAAAAATCCGCCCGAGGCTCGAGCGGATTGCAACACAAGGTGTATGCAGAAGCTATTTGGCCGAGGTTTCGGCGGAGGCCTCCCAGGAGGAGGATGTGGCCCCGCGCTCATAGCGCGGCCCCACATCGAAACGAATGGCGGTGCGATACTCCCCGTCTATGACGATGTCGGCAAAGGAGGGTGCGCAGACGATTTCAATCCCCACAGGCGAGAGAAAACCACGCGAGATGGCGATGGCCTTGACGGCCTGGTTGACAGCCCCGGCACCAACCGACTGAATCTCTACCGTCAGTCCGTCCTTGATCATACCGGCGATGGCTCCGGCCACCGAAGCGGGCGAGGACTTAGATGAAACCTTAAGGCAGCCTACAGAGGGCTTATGCTCGACATCGTGGGACATGGGATTCCTTTACGAGGTTTGAAGTGTGTTGACGATGGCACGAATATGAGGTTTTCGAGCGAGCGTAGGACATACCTACACCGTAAGGCGCCATTTTACTACAGCTGCCGGTGAACGGGGAAGACTACATGAACCCCATCGTGGGAAATTCGGAAGGAGGGCTTGATATCGCCCTCAAGAAAATAGCGATCTGCAAGCTTTTCCCAGGCGCGCACGAGGTCGACAGAAAAGTCCTCCCAGTCCTCGGCGGCGATTTTAAGACCTCGGTGATCTTTGCTCGCACTTGAAAGAGCACTGCGGCGCACATCGCGAGATGCATCGGCATGACGGCAGTGAAGACTTTCGAGGAAGGGACCAAGGACAGCTACCTGACCTTGGAAAATGCGATGGGCGCTGCGGGATGACATCTCCAGACCCACCCCCGCTGCCACCTGAGCAAAGGAGGCGGCATCGCTGGGCAGGGCAAGGCGCTTGGCGGGAGCAACCTCAGCAAGGCTCTGCCCCCGTATGGCCCGTGAGCTTGTGCCGAAGGCGCGCAGGGTGGCAGCAAGCTCATTAGGGCTTCCTAGGTAGACGGTGCAGTGTTTGCGGTTAGCGAGGGCGAAGGTGGCGGTGGTTCGCGCAATATTATGGGGGCCAGAACCCACCGTCCAGGTGCCATCGTCTTCTTTCACGAGATCAGGCAGGGTGCTCTGGTCGCGACGCTCAGGTATGCGGGTAAGATCGAAGGTGACCACAAAGGCACTGCCCTTGCCAGGTAAGGAATCAGCAATCCGGGCCTCGATCGCGTTTTCCCTGATGGAATAGAGGGCCATACCCCGACCATGCACGCCCCAATCGTCCATCGTCATGGTGTCGAGCTTGGAGGTGACGCGCGGCTCAAAGATGGCCTGGTGCAGATGGGCGGGCACCCCATCGCCATCGTCAATCATCACAAGGCGGCGCTCGTTGCCGGATTTGGTGGTGGCAAGAAAGATGGAACGGGCATGGGCATCGCGTGCGTTGCGCAGCATCTCCACCACGGCGTCTTCCACGCAGCGGATGTCCTGCTTGGCCTGGCGGCGCTCAGCCTCGGACACCCGCAGACGCACGAAGCCGTCCCCGAGGTCGGATTCGACCCGAAGACGGCTTTCGTGGGTTGCTTCGTCGATAAAGCGGGTGAAGTCAGATGCCTCTGGCATTGGTTTCCTTACGAGTAAAGGAACACGCCCCTACTTGGCGTAGTCCACGGCGCGGCTCTCGCGGATAACAACCACCTTAACCTGACCGGGATACTGCATCTCATCCTCAATCTGCTTGGCGATGTCGTGGGCCAAGACCACGGCGGCATTCTCATCCACCATCTCGGGCACCACCATCACGCGAATCTCGCGGCCGGCCTGCATGACGTAGGTGCGCTCAACCCCCTTGTGAGCGTTGGCAATCTCCTCGAACTTCTCCAGACGCTTGATGTAGCTCTCAATGCTTTCCTTGCGGGCACCGGGGCGAGCGGCAGAGATGGCATCGGCTGCCTGGACAAGTACGTCAAGGACACTGTTGGGTTCAACATCGGCATGATGAGCCTCAATGGCGTGGACAATCTCGCGGTTTTCGTTGAAGCGGCGTGCCATGTCAGCACCGATGAGGGCATGGGGACCTTCGACCTCATGATCCACGGCCTTGCCCAGGTCGTGGAGCAGCCCCGCGCGCTTGGCAGGCACCGGATCAAGGCCCAGCTCGGAAGCCATCACGCCACAGAGGTAGGCCACCTCAAGGGAATGATCGAGCACGTTTTGACCAAAGGAGGTGCGATAGCGCAGCCGCCCCAAGGTGCGCACCAGCTCAGGATGCAGATCATGGATGCCCACATCAAAGGTAGCCTGCTCGCCAGCCTCTTGAATCTGTTGTTTAACCTGGGCCTCTGCCTTGGCATACATCTCTTCAATACGGGCGGGATGGATGCGGCCATCGGCGATGAGATTTTCCATGGTCACGCGACCAATTTCACGGCGCACGGGGTCGAAGCACGAAATGGTGACGCACTCGGGCGTATCATCAATAAGCACGTTCACCCCCGTGATCTGCTCGAAGGAGCGGATGTTGCGGCCCTCACGGCCGATGATGCGACCCTTGAGGTCATCGGAGGGGATGTGGATGGTTTTAACCGTAATCTCGGCTGTGTGCTCGGCGGCCAGGCGTTGGATAGCAAGGCTGAGGATTTCGCGGGACTTCTTGTCGGCCTCGGAGCGCGTGCGCTGCTCGGCCTCACGCAGGATGGCAGCACTTTCGTGGGTGACCTCGTCACGCAGCCCGTCGAGCAGCTCGCGCTTAGCCTCCTGCGGGGTCATGCCGGCCACCTGCTCAAGACGGATACCAACCTCTTTCATGGCCGTCTTAAGATCGCGCTCGCGACGCTCCACCTGGCCCTGCATGGAGGAGAGCTGGTGCTCGCGGGCATCAAGGCTTTCCACACGGCGATCGAGGGACTCTTCGCGCTGATTGAGACGGTTCTCGGCGGCGCGTACCTCACGCAGGCGCTCCTTATGCTCGACTTGAGCCTCCTGCTTGAGGCGCAGGGCCTCATCCTTGGCCTCCACGAGGGCCTCACGGCGCAGAGTTTCCGCTTTGCGCTCGGCATCAGCCACGAGCTGCTGAGCTGCCTCTTCGGCACGCTTGGTGGATGAGTTGGCAAGGTGGCGATTAACGACAGTGCCCACGCTCACGCCGAGTACGACGCAGACAATGCCGACGATGATGGGAACCACAATTCCGGACATCGGCTCTCCCTTTCTCCCTGGGTTCAGCGGGTCTTGTTTTCAGCATAAAAAAAGCCGGGTGAAACCACCTGGCATGAGCGAGCGCACGAATCGACAGCACTATACGATTGTTGTATCGAAACGCGCCGTAGACGATTCGGCGCGACAAACACTCAAGCCTGACAATGATACATCCCGTCGAAGGAATGTACAGCCAGGTTTGCAAACTTAGGGAGAAATCCCGGAAACGTCCTTGAGTCGAGCTCTACCCGCAACTTCCCAAACTCACCGCAGCCTTGGCATAGCTATGGAACTCTCAAAGCGGACGCAAAGGATTTATGCTTCTTGGGCAAAGCGCCGAGCTGCTTCGCTGGCGGTGTCATGGCTGTAGCCCTTACGTATGAGTCTGCGATAGGCAGCGGGGGCCAGCTGCTTGGCCCGGGGCGGCTTGCGCCGCAGCACATCCAAGGCACGCTCCAGCTCACTGCCCGCTCCCTCATCGAAAAACTGATCGGGCCAGCCCTCAATCTCGTGAGGATTGATATCAGCACGCTGAAGCTCAGCCTCCACACCCACTTGGCCCTTACCCTGGGCGATGCGTGTGCGGGTCAAGACGGCAGCATAGCGCAGATCATCCACCAACGAGCAGGCACGCGCACGCTCAAGGGCTGCCTCGATGTCTTCAGTAGCAAAGCCTTCGTCCGCAAGGCGCTGACGCAGCTCGCTTTGGCAGCGCTCACGCACTGCTGCCAGGCGCACTATGCGGGCAAAGGCCTCCTGCTCCCCTAGAGAAGCGCTCGGCACAACCGGCTCACGCTTGACCGAGGCAAGCGAAGCCAAAAGCGCGTCATCAATCAGGGGCATAGAAGGCCTTTCGTCTCCTGAATCCATCGAGTATGGGGGCGGCTGCTCCCCACCCAAAAGGTGCTTACTTGTCCTCGGACGTGCGGGTGATGAGGGGGATCTCAAAGTGCTCGCGCACCTTTTCCTCGATCTCATCCCGAACATCGGGGTTGGTGCGCAGCATCTCTTTGGCGGCCTCACGCCCCTGACCGAGGCGCTGTTCGCCGTAGGTGTACCAGGCGCCGCTCTTCTTAACCACACCGGCCTCCACGCCCATGTCCACGATGCAACCTTCACGGGAGATACCCGTGCCGTACATGAGATCAAACTCCGCCTGCCGGAAGGGCGGGGCCACCTTGTTCTTGACCACCTTGGCACGCACCCGGTTACCGATGGACTCGCCCGACTTGCTCTTGAGTGTTTCCGTTCGGCGGATATCAATGCGCACGCTTGAGAAGAACTTGAGGGCGCGGCCACCCGTGGTGGTTTCAGGGCTGCCGAACATCACGCCAATCTTCTCACGCAGCTGATTGATGAAGATACAGGTGGTGTTGGACTTGGCAAGCGAACCCGCCAGCTTGCGCAGGGCCTGCGACATAAGCCGGGCCTGAAGGCCCACGCTGCTATCACCAATCTCCCCCTCAATCTCGGCCTTGGGAACAAGGGCGGCCACTGAGTCAATCACGATGGCATCAATGGCGTTGGAACGCACGAGCATGTCGCAGATTTCCAGCCCTTGCTCGCCGGTGTCAGGCTGGGAGATAAGCACCTCATCGATATCCACACCAATACGGGCCGCATAGGTGGGATCAAGCGCATGTTCAGCATCGATAAAGGCTACAACACCACCCAAAGCCTGGGCCTCGGCCAGAATCTGGAGGGCGAGGGTGGTTTTGCCGCTGGACTCAGGGCCGTAGATCTCGACAATCCTGCCACGAGGAACCCCGCCGATACCGAGGGCGGCATCCAGGGGTAAGGCCCCGGTAGGAATAACCCCCACCTCCAGGCTGTTGCTCTGCCCGAGCTTCATGATGGAGCCCTGACCGAACTTACTTTCAATCTGATCCGTAGTGAGCTTGAGTACGCTTTCCTTGCTTTGATTCATGAATGCTCCTTGCATTGCACGCCGTGGTCCATTCAGAAGCAAACAGGCGTTCGCTTCTATCAAGGCCTGCCTATTATTGCGAACATATGTTCTCGCGTCAAGAGATGCTGGCTAAAAAATCGAACATCCGTCCAGGAGCCCTACCCCGGAATCTGACGCTCTTCTATCTAAGCATACGAAGCCTGCCAAATCCTTGGCCGTATCTGACCGAAATCTCATCCCAATGCACGCAAAACACCCTGCGCATGCCGCCTTCGTGCCTCTCAATATGCTCGGCGGCTCTTCCAAAAACACAGCCCAGCACACCTGCGCATCGCATTCCCATCATGCCAAGACACCCTGCACCCCGGCCGTTTTTGCCTGCAAAGCCGGCCGAGCCTTAAGCCTGCAGACTCTCAATCTCCTCAAGCATCAGGGCAAGCGCAGTCTCCACCGTTTGGAGGCGCACGGCCATGCGATCGCCGTCAAAGTGATGCATTATTGCGCGCGCACCCCGCCGGGAGGCCACCGCAATCCACACGGTACCCACCGGCTTGCCCGGCACCGCTCCCGTTGGCCCTGCAATCCCCGTAGCCGCCACAGCTAGGTCAACACCCAAGGCTACCCGTGCGCCCTGGGCCATCTGACAGGCCACCTCTTCGCTCACTGCGCCCTTTTCGGCAAGCACCTGGGCATCCACCCCCAGGCGCTCCTGCTTCACCTCATTTGAATAGCTCACGACGCCCCCGCGCAGAACCTCCGAAGCACCCGGCACATTGCCCAAAGCGGCGGCAATCATGCCCGCCGTGCAGCTCTCGGCCGTGCCCAGGCTTAAGTCCCGGGCCACTGCCGCCCCTATAACACGGCACTCCAGGGGATCATCAGCAGGTCCCTCAAGGATGGCCTCAGCCACCCCAGCTGCCACATCCTTGCAGCACCGGCGCGGCTTAAAGCCGATGAGGTGGCGAGCCTTGGAGATGTAACTCAGCATGGACACCACCGTAAGGATGAGGGCGATGCACATAACAACCCAGCTCAACGCATACAAAAACGAGCTGCCCGTGGGCGACCACTGAGAAATGACGGGATTTTCCTTCACCACAAAGAGCACAATCGCAATCATCTGGAAGACGGTCTTAAACTTGCCGTACCAGGATGCCGCAATGACCTCGCCCTTGCTTGCCGCCACCATCCGCACGCCCGAAACGATAAACTCGCGCGCGATGATCACGAGGGCCACCCAGCTGGGTAGCGCCCCCAACTCCACAAGCACGAGCAGGGCGGCGGTGATGAGAATCTTGTCGGCAAGGGGATCCATAAACTTGCCGAAGTCGGTCACCTCATTGCGCTTGCGGGCCAAATAGCCATCCAGCCAGTCGGTGCACGAGATGACCACAAAGACCACGGCTGCAATCCAACTCTTCCAGGAGGCCAGCCAATCAAAGCCAATCCAGGCGGGCCAGGGGCTGATGATAATCGCCACAAACACAGGCACCAGACAGATGCGCACGAGGGTGACGACGTTGGCGGGAGTAAGAACGTTGTCGGAGGTGCTGCGCGCCTGATCAGTCATGGACAACATCCCCTTCCATCTCATACACAAGGGTATCGGTAATACGAGCACGCACGATCTGACCAACCTCGCCCTCATTGAGGTAGACCACACCGTCCACCTCGGGGGCCTGGCACATCGCACGCCCAAAAAGCTGGCCGTCTTCTTCGCGGCCCAGCACCAGCACATCCATCTCGGAGCCCACACGCGCGGCCACCCGAGCATGCCCGATGGCATCAGCCAGGTCGCGCACCTGCTGGGCGCGCGCCAGCTTCACCTCATCGTCCAGTTGATCGGGTAGCTCAGCCGCGCGCGTGCCCTCTTCGGCAGAATAGGGAAACACGCCCACGTAGTCGAACTCGGCCTCCTCCACAAAGGCGAGCATCTCCTCAAAATCCTCCTCGGTTTCCCCAGGAAAACCCGCGATGAGGGTAGTGCGCACAACGATACCGGGCACCCGCTCGCGAATACGGCGGACAAGGGCCAGCTGGCTTTGCGCATCCCCCCGGCGGTTCATAGCCCGCAGGATACGGGTGCTCACATGCTGAAGCGGCACGTCCAGATAGGAGCAAATATTGGGATGGGTGGCAATCACGTCAAGGAGCTGGTCGGTGATGCCGTGGGGCTCGATATACATGAGGCGAAACCAGGTGCCCGAAAACTCCTGGGCCAAACGCTTAAGCAACTCAGCTGTGGTGTCGCGCACCGAAAGATCGTATCCCCAGCGGCCCGTATCCTGAGCGATGAGCGTGATTTCACGCACCCCCGCCTCCACGCGCTCGGCCACACGAGAGCGAATCTGGTCAAAAGAAAAGCTGTGGTAGCGGCCGCGAATGGCAGGAATGGCACAAAATGAGCAGTTGAGATTGCAACCGTCGCTGATCTTGACGTAGGCGGCGGGACTAGCGGCAAAGGGCGAGACGGCGGGGCTTGTGGCCGCCTCCAGCGCTTTCAGCTGAGCAGGGCCAATAAGCCCGCGCAGGACCTCGGCGATATCATCCTCGCGCGAACAGGGCACAAAGGCGCTTGCCTCGGTGAGCTCGTGAGCCAGCTCATCCCCGTAGCGTGCGGGCATGCACCCGGCCACCACAAGTTTGGCACGGCCTGAGGCAATGGTATCCATGCCACTGAGGTCAAGAATGCACTCGATGCTTTCCTCGGTGGCCGCCTGAATAAACGAGCAGGTGTTCACCACCACGACATCGGCCGTACTCGGGTCATCGATCACCGAGAAGCCAGCGCAGGTCACGGCTTTGGTCATCTCAGCGGTGTCCACCTCGTTTTTAGCACACCCGAGCGTGACAAAGCACACGCGGGGAGAAGCCGAGGCGGCGTGGCGTGCCGTCACATCGATATTGGTCACAGAGGAATCCTTCTTTCCAAGCGAGGATGTCTTGAGAAACCCGCCGCAGGCCCGAAGGCAGGTCTAGCGATAGTTTACGTATTGGAGGGGTTGCCCATAGTCCTGACCCTTGAGAAAGGCGATAACCTCCTGAAGAGCATCTTTGGAGGCAGAGCTAACGCGCAGCTTGTCGCCTTCCACAGCCACCTTCACCTTGAGCTTCAAGGCCCGAATGTCCTTACTGATGGCCGAGGCGGTGTCGCGGTCGATACCCTCCACGATACTGCCCACCTGGCGCACGCTTTGACCAGCGGCGGGGATGGGATCCCCCCACCTTACCGAAGTCAGATCGATGCCCCGGCGGATGAGCTTACTTTGAAGCACATCAATCACCTGCTTGGCCACAAAGTCGCTGGGAGCGCTCACGGTGAAGGTGCGGGCCTGCTTGTCAAGGGCGAGCTCAGCGCCCGTGCCCTTGAGGTCATAGCGCTGGGCAAGTTCGCGTTTGGTCTGCTGAAAGGCGTTGTCGGCCTCCTGCATGTCTACGCTGGACACCACATCAAAGCTGGATTCTTTTGCCATCAAAGTTCCTTTCTCTCAAGAGAGTCGCCTGCGCACAGCGACGCGGGGCCGCTAGTCAGAAGATGTGCCGCTCGTGCTGGTTGTGCTCGTAGAGGTGGTCGCGTCGTTGCTCGCAGAACTGTTCGTCGTGCTGGACGCAGCTTCCTCCTCAGCAGCGGCGGCCTTGGCCTCCTGCTCCTCGTTCCAGGCATCGAGCACATCTTGGAAGTCTATGGAGTAGCGGAAGATGCCATTGCTCACGTTTTCGGATATGTCAATCTCCTCGCCATCTTGAGTAATGGTAAGACCGGCATAGGGACTGGCCACGATGTCGATGGTGCCCGTAATCTCGAAGGTTTCGGTGGCAGGCCCGTCGATGGTAGCGGCAAGCACATAGGTGCCGTCCACCTGAATCTCCAGATAGGGCGACTGGCCCTCCTCTACCTCGTACACCACAACGGTCTCGGTAGGAGCCTCCTCTTCTTCAACTTCCTCCTCTTCCTCGACAAGCTCCTCCTCGGCATCCTCATCATCGGTCGTGTCCTGGGAACTTTCGAGGCCGACCACGTTGATAGGCTGGCTGGAAGACTCGGGGCTGGCCGCGCGATTGATACTATTAAGCACCATCACAATAAGCACTACCACGACGAGCACCACCAGGCCTGCGACCACAAAGGGCAGACGGCTCAATATGGACGAGCCGCCAGACGAGCCGCCCATGCCCTGCGAGGCAAAAAGTGAGCCGTAGCGGCTACGGGGCGGATTGCTGGTGGCACGGGCACGAGCGACCGCACGGCTGGTCTGGCGCGGCACATCGACCGAACCGGCCAGATTAGCCTCCCCCAGCGTCGGCGTAGTCTGGGCCTGGCGACGAGCAAGACCTTGACCGTAGCCGTTATGCGAGCCCATGTGGATGGCCCCCATCCGCCGCGTGGTGGCTGCCGGAGCCGCCAGAGGATCCTCAGCCTTATCGGAACGGCTCGAAAGCCGTTCCGCGCGCACCGCCGTGGACGCCCTCCCCATGCTCTGGCGAAAGTCCGAGTTGGAGGCACCAGCTGAGGCACTTGAGCGCTTGAGGTTGGCGCGGGCCTTTTCCACCTGACTTTGGTACTGGGCATCCTGATACATCTTGACGAGCTTGTTTTGGTCAAGGCCCAGGTAACGGGCGTAGGCGTTAATCATGTTGCGGGAATAGCCGCGCGGGGGCATCGAGTCCAAATCAGAAGCCTCAATGGCCTGGAGGATGTCGGGGCGTATGCGTATGCGACGGGCAACCGAGATGATGTCCTCGCCGGTGCGCTCGCGCGCTTCACGAAGCACTTCGCCAAAGTTCGTGGCATCCACGCGCGACACCTCCTTAGCCTGCATGGCGCGCTTTGCGGGCGCATCCCGTTTTTTCTCGCGCGCCTTCGAGCCGCGCCTGCCCAGCCGTGTGCCGAAGTCTTTTCGGCTGTGACCCTCTTAGCCCTTAGTCCCGCTCCTCAAAGGCCTTCAGGGTCTCAAGCTCCATAGCATCCACCAATACCTCGCGGGGCTTGCTGCCATTGGGGGGGCCAACAATCCCTTTTTCCTCAAGCATATCCATGATACGACCAGCCCGCGCATAGCCTACACTCAGACGCCTTTGTATGTTGGATGTCGATCCTAAACCATTTGAAACCACTATATCGGCGGCCTCCCACACCAGGGGGTCATCAGCACCGCCTGAACCGCCCGAGCCATCGGGAGCCGATGCGCCCAGGGTGATGACGTTGGTGGAAAGAATTTCGGTGTTGTACTCAGGCTCGCCCTGGCCTTTGAGATGGGCCACCACAGCCTCAATCTCGCTCTCTGAAACAAAGCAGCCCTGGAGACGCTGAGGCTTGGGCCACTCGGGCTTGCTGAAGAGCATGTCGCCTAAGCCGATGAGGTTTTCAGCCCCTGGCGTGTCGAGGATGACACGCGAGTCAATGCCCGAAGCCACGTTGAAGGCGATACGGTTGGTAATATTCGCCTTGATCAGGCCCGTGACCACGTTGGTGGAGGGGCGCTGGGTAGCCACGATCATATGGATACCCGCCGCGCGCGCCAGCTGGGCAATGCGGCTGATGGATAGCTCCACCTCCTTGCCCACGTTCATCATGAGGTCGGCCAGCTCGTCAATGATGATGACGATGTAGGGCAGCTTTCTGGGGCCTTCGGCCTCTTCAGGTGCCGCGCCCGCTTTAGCAGGCTGGGACTCGTCGTCCTGACCTGTCAGCTGCCCCGCCTCTACCTTGGCATTGTACTGGCCAATATTGCGCACGCCCGCCTTCGACATCACCTTGAGGCGCCGCTCCATCTCGGCCACGCCCCAGGCAAGCGCGCTTGCGGCCTCGTTATTCTCGGTGACCACGGGCACGTAGAGGTGCGGTATGCCGTTGTAGGGCGTGAACTCCACGCGCTTGGGATCAATCATGATAAAGCGCACCTCATCAGGGGTGGCGCGCATGAGGATGGACATGATCATGGCGTTGATGGCCACCGACTTGCCCGAGCCGGTGGTGCCGCCGATGAGGAGGTGGGGCATTTTGGCCAGATCCACCACGATGGAGTTGCCCTCCACATCCTTGCCGATGGCCATCTCAAGGGGAGCGCCATGGGCATCTTTGAGCACATCACCCAAAAGCACGTTTTGGCGCGTTTTGTTGGGCACCTCTATGCCCACGTGATTGGTGCCGGGAATGGGGGCGAAAATGCGCACGCCCGGGGCCGCCAGGGCCAAAGCAATGTCGTCGGTCAAGCTCATGACGCGACTCACGCGCACACCAGAGGGCAGGTCAACCTTGAAAAGGGTCACGGTAGGTCCTGCCACCCAGCCGATTACCTGGGCATTGATAGAAAAGTCCTCCAGGGTTCTTTGGAGTTCTTCGGCGGTGGAGCGCAGGGCGGCCTCGTCGGCTGCAGCGGCCCGCGCGGTGTGCTTGATGAGGGCAAAGGCCGGCAGGGTAAAGCCGTTGCGCGTTTCGCCCACCTCTGAGGTGGATGCAGCAAAAGAGGCGGCTGCAATGGTGGAATCGGAGCTTTTTTTGGAGGCTGCGGAAGAGAGTTTGCGTTTCTGAGGCTTGGTCTGCGCGCCAGCAGCCCCGGTTGCGGCTGCAGCAGCGACTCCAGCGCCCACGGCAGCTGCGCCTGTAAAGACTGGCGCGTCGGTGTCCGGCATGCTCGTCGCCGCAGTATCCTCAACAGCTGCACTCACCGGCTCATCTTCCCAAGGAAGCACCACTTCGCCGGTCATATCCTCAAGCCGACGGCGACTGCGCGAACCCTCGTCCACGGCAAGCACACGGGAGGGTTCGGGGCTTGCCTGCGGCTCGTCCTCGAAAACACCCAGATCATCTTCGTGATAGGCATAATCCTCGGGCCAGTACATGTCCACGATCTCCGTGCGTGGCCCACCCTGAACCGAATGGTCGGCTTCCAATGACTGCGAAAGCGACTGGGAGGCCCGGCGGGGCTTGGACAGATCACGAGGAACGTGGGGCACCGCGTCATTGCGGCGGCTTTGCTCGGATGCCTCGGGATCAGCCTCAAGGGTCAGGCGCACACGCCCAAAGCCGATGGAGCGCTTGGGCTGGGAGCTTGTGGCGTGCAAAGCTTGTGAGGGCTGCGCGGTTTGCGCGGCAGCAGGTGCCAGATCATGGACGGGTGCCTCAGGCTCAGAGGCAAACTGGCGTGTCCGGCTCCGAGACCACAAACGCTCTGTATGGGTGCGCGACTCAGCGCTTTCCTCCTGACGACGCAGACGACGCGTTTCGGCAACCTCGCGACCCTTGTCCTCCAAGGTCTTCACCGCACCCGAGAGCGAAAAGCCGATGATCACCACCGCACCCAGGCTTGTTCCAATCAGCAGAAGGGTGCTAATAACCAGACCAAAGAGGCTGAGAAGCACCCAGGCAATGGCCGCACCCACATAACCGCCGCGCACGGAAAGCTGGTCTACCGAAGCAGTTGAATCCCGCTCAAAGAGCGCGCTTGGATCATCTACCGCTCCAGGAGTGAACAGGGAGAACAAGGCCATGAGGGAAAGCAGCAGCAAAAACAAGCCTATTCCCACGCGCAGGCCGAAGGAAGGGTTGTCGGTGCGCCAAAGCACGCACACGCAGGTGATAAGCATCACGAAGGGCAGCAGGTAGCAGCCCAGACCTAAGCCCACATGGAGAATCTGGGAGAGCACCTGGGTCAGCACGCCTGAGGGCGGCAGCACCGCCGCGACAAAGAGTGCGACTGAGGCAATGCCACAGGCGATGCCTCCGATATCGCGTTTGGTACGCTCGTCGAGGATGGAGGGCGAAGGAGTTGTTGTCGATTCTTGGGCTTTGGCCTGGGCGCGGCGCCCTTCACCCGCCTTGGCACCGGCCTTTTTGAGCGACACGCGATCGGAGCTGCGCTTGGCTGTGCTGTTTGCGTCGGATTGTTGAGACCGGCGAGCCACCTGCTTCGCTCCTTACCTGCTGCGTTTGTACTCTGTTTCGGATTTTCGGATTATACCCGCTAAGCCCCCACTGCAACAGGGTACGCTGCGCACGGGCCACAATCCAGCGGGCGCAAGGCAGGCGAGGCACGCGAGGCGAGGGCAGAGAGCGGAGGTGGAAGGCAGCCTCCTGCTCTCTGACGGCAGTGTTACCGTCAGAGTCGCAGAACAAAGGCGGAGGGCAGCCCCTCTACAGACAGTCCTCTCTACACTTCAATAATACTTGTCACGATCATGGGGCGCTGCTTGGTGCGCTCCCACAGCAGGGAAAGCAACGAATCCCGGCAAGATTTTTCCAGATTGCGCCCACGCGCACCCTTTTCCAGGGAGTTGCGCAGGGTGGATGTGATGGCAGTGCTGGCCTCGCGACGCAGATCGGACACATCCCCGCCCGTAATGCCGCGCATCTCCACGCGAAGCTCGCCCTTCAGCTGGCGTGTGCGCAGGTCCACAGCAGCCGAAATGAAGGCCACGCCCGATCCGCCCAGACTCTGGCGCTCGGCCAGTACGTCTTTGGAGGTATCGCCCACCGACAGGCCATCCACATACACCACGCCGCTTTCCACCGGCTCCCCAAAGCGCACCCCTGTCTCCGAAAGCTCCAGGGTGTCGCCGTTTTCGCACAAAAAGATATTCTTGGGGGACACACCCGTAGCTTCGGCGAGTTTGGCGTGGGCGCGCAGGTGGGCGACCTCACCGTGGACGGGCATGAAATGACGAGGCTGCACAATTGATAAAACGAGCTTAAGCTCCTCGGCGCTGGCATGACCCGAGACGTGCACCATGGCGCGCTTTTTGTCGTAGATGTCGCAGCCAATCTTGGACAGCTGGTTGATCACGCGGGTGACCGCCTTTTCGTTGCCGGGTACGGGGGTCGCCGAGATGATGACGGTGTCGCCCGCCTCAAGCTCGATGGTACGATGCTCCCCGTTGGCGATGCGGGCCAGGGCCGAAAGCGGCTCGCCCTGGCTGCCCGTACACATAATCACCACCTTCTCAGGCGGGGTGTCCTTGAGATCATAGGCGTCGATGAGGTCGATATCCTGAATCTTGAGATAGCCCAGGCGCC
The DNA here is from genome assembly GCA_964438035.1 of uncultured Slackia sp. Lineage (GTDB taxonomy): Bacteria > Actinomycetota > Coriobacteriia > Coriobacteriales > Eggerthellaceae > Slackia. The sequence continues at coordinate 13,396 of CAYTIS010000005.1, read as the reverse complement.
GCGCGATATCGGTGTTTTGCACCATGGAACGCCCGGTCACCACCACCTTGCGCCCACAGGCCACCGCCGCGTCAGCCACCTGCTGGAGGCGATGGATATGGCTGGCAAAGCTGGCGATAATCACGCGGCCCCGAGCATTTTCGATAATGGGTCGCAGGGTGCGGCCCACCTCAGCCTCCGAGGGCGTGAAGTTCGTATTCATCGCGTTGGTGGAATCCGACATCATCAGATCCACACCCATCTTGTTGAAGCGGGCCAGGGCCCCAAAGTCGGTATGCACCCCGTCTATGGGACTTTGATCAAGCTTAAAGTCTCCCGTGTGCAAGACATTGCCCGCTGGCGACTGGATGAAAAGGCCCAGAGCACCGGGGATGGAGTGGTTCACGGCGTAAAAATCGATGACAAAGCAGCCCATCTTAATCTGGTCGCCGGGTGCGACCTCAGCGAGCTTGCCCTTGATGCGATGCTCGTTGAACTTGCCCTCGACCAGGCCCAGCGTCATCTTGGTGGCATAGAGGGGAACCTTGCGGCTCAAATCCTTCATCAGGTAGGGAAGGCTACCCGTGTGGTCCTCATGTCCGTGGGTGATGATGATGCCGCGCAGCTTGTGCTCGTTTTCCAGCACGTAGGTGTAATCGGGCAGAACCAGGTCAATGCCGGGGTGATCGTCATCGGGAAACATGAGGCCGGCATCAACAAGAACCATGTCGTTGCCGCATTCGAAGGCAGTCATATTCTTGCCGATGGCATCCAGGCCGCCCAAGGGAATCACCCTGAGGGTGGCACCGGCCTTGCGCTCCACCCCCTTGCGCCGGGCGTTGGATCCGCTTTTGCGGGTGCGGGGCTTGGAGAAGTGCTCCTGCTCCATCTGGTCTTCAGGGGTAATCTTGGGGCGCTTGTGCTCCAGGGTCACCGTCTTATGACGGGTGGTACGTCGCCGGTTGCCGCGCTTGTTGGAAGCATCGGAGGCACTCTGGCCTGAGGATATATCACGTGCAGGCCCGTCCTCGCCGCGCTTGCGGGCATCGAGGTTTTTGGCGGTTGATGTAGCGCCCTCCGTATGTTCGCGTGCCAAAGCTGCTGACTCCTTTCTGTCAGGCCAATCTCAATCTTTTTTTGTTATTACACGTCGAAGCTTCAGCTCCGACGATCCATCCAATGCAAGGCCGCCTTCTCAGCTGCGCCCTGGCCGCTGGCACATAAGATCAGCGACCGCAGACCAGCTGCTGGCGAGCAGGACTTGTAGCTGCCAAGCAAGCTCCATCCCGCAAGAGCGACACACAAATCCGGGCATTATAGCCCACGCAGCCCATCAGGCCACATCACTACCCCTCAGTTTCAGCTTTTCTACTCGAGATAGGAGCCTGTTTGGCGGCTCCAGAGGCGCGCGTATTCGCCGCCAGCCGCAATCAGGTCGGCATGCGGGCCGTCCTCGGCAATCTTGCCGTCAGCGATGACCACGATGCGGTCAAGGCTTGCCACCGTAGAAAGGCGATGAGCCACCACGATCGAGGTGCGCCCATGCATAAGGCGCGCAAGCGCATCTTGGACCATCTTCTCGCTCTCAGAATCAAGGGCGCTCGTGGCCTCATCAAGGACAAGTACCGGGCAATCGGCGAGCATGGCCCGGGCAATCGCGATGCGCTGGCGCTGACCACCGGAGAGCTTGACACCGCGCTCGCCAGTCACCGTGTCAAAGCCCTGCGGCAGCCGCTCAATGAATTCCAGGGCGTTGGCCTGGCGCGCCGCCTCGCGAATCTGCTCCAAGCTGGCATCGGGCCGACCATAGGCAATGTTCTCGGCGATGGTACGATGGAAGAGCAGCGCCTCCTGGGGCACGTAGGCAATCTGACGGCGCAGACTTTGCTGGGTGCAGCAGGCGATATTCTGACCATCCACCAGGATGCGCCCCTCCTGAATATCGGACAGGCGCAGCAAGAGCTTGGTGAGGGTGGTCTTGCCCGCACCGCTCATCCCTACCAGGCCTACGCGCTGACCGGCTGGAATATGCAGGTCAAAGTGGTCGAAGACCTGGGTTTTGGTCTGGCCGTCGGTATACCAAAAGCCGATATCCTCAAAATCGATGGCACCCTGGCTCACCTTGAGGTCGGGTGCGTTGGCAACATCGGCCACCAAACGTGGCTCATCAAGGGTGGTAGTCATACCGCTTGCATCGCCAAAGGCACGGTTGAAACGCTGCAGGCCGTTGTTAATGAAGTTGAACTGGTTGGTGATGGTATAGGTATAGGTGAACATCATCACGAGGGTGCCCGGCGTAATCCCGTACCAGGCGTTACCCCCGGCAATGAAGATTGACACCACGCTCATAATCGCCACCGTGATGCATGCGGTGGCGATACCACGGGTGATCGAAGAGCGCATGCGCTTGGAGTCGCGCGCCACCACTTCTTTATTGGCCGCGTCAAAAAGGCTCTTCTCGTAGTCCTCACGCCCGTAGGTTTTGACGGCAAGAATGTTGGCTACCGAGTCGGACAGCTCACCCGAAAGGTGGTTTTGAGCTCCGGCGGCCTGTTCATTGAGGTGCAGGATGCGCTTGTACATGTAGTAAGACACCCCGGCATAGACCACCAGCAGCACCATGAGAATCGCCACATAGGCCGGCACACGCGGGGCGAGGATGGCGATGGTGAAGGTCACTGAACACAGCACCGGCAAAAAGGGATAGGTGATGGTTTCAAGGAGCAGCTGGTAGGCACTCATGAACTTCGTGGTTTGGGTAACGAGTGTGCCGCCAAAGCGATTGGAATGAAAGCTCATGGACTGGTTGCACAGGGCATCAAAGCTCATGGTGGCCAGATCATAGGCTGCAGCAATCTCAAGCTTGTAGAGGGTGTAGTCCTGCAGCTTGCTTGCGGCCTGACCAACCATGTTGATAAGGATAAGCAGCACAATGTAGGGGCCAAACTCTGCGAACACCTCGTTTTCGGCCACGGGGGTGGAGCTGACCTTATCCACAATCAAACTCATCATGTAGGGGTTGCCATAGGTGAGCAAGGCCACGAAAAACACGGTCGAAAGCACCAGGGCGAGAAACAGACCCATGTGGCGACGGGTGACAAGCCAGTAGTAATGAAGGGTGCGCCTTGTGGTGGAGCGCTTGGTTGCATTATCAGAAGACGGCATGGTGCCATCCTTTCATTCTTGGGTTGAACAAACGGCAGCTCGCACGCGAGCCTTGTTGGATTGAAGCCGAAAGCGCGCCACGATGCAAGCTCAAAGCACGGATCTGCGGCATTGAGCGGGCACAGGCGGGCTTGCGCTCTACAGCTCTACACGTCCTGCGCAAGCTGCTCCAAGCGACGAACCCGATGGTAGACCGCGCTTTTACTCAGGGGTGGATTAGCCAGCTCCCCCAGCTCTTTAAGGCTCGCGTTGGGATGGGTCAGACGCAGGCGCGCAAACTCCTGAAGACCGGGAGGTAAATCAGCCATCCTGCCGCTTTCCACAAGCTTTCTGATGCTCACAATCTGCTCCACAGCGGCCTCCGAGGTCTTGGCCTGATTGGCAAGTTCAGCGTTGACCTTGCGGTTCACATTATTGCGTACGCTTTTACGTACGCGCTCGGCCTCCATCCGCAGCGCACTTTGATGAGCGCCCACAAAGGCCAAGAAATCCGAAATGGCCGTACCACTTTTGAGATAGACAATCTGAGAGCTGCGCCTTTGCAGCACGCGAGCCGGTATGCCACGCTCGGTCATCATCTCCGCAATCCCCTCGGCCATCTCCTTGCTGGCAATGGTGATTTCAAAGTGAAAGTCGCCCTTGGGATCGGCCACAAAGCCGCTACCCAGAAAGGCCCCACGCAGATAGGCTGCCTTACAGCAGGTCTTTTCCACAAGCTGGGGGGCCACCCCCATGGTCAGACCCGACTCCCCCAGTACACCCAGATCGCACAGGGCCTCCTCAAGGCCTGTCTGGGAGGGCACCGCAATCAAAAAGTTGGGGGTCTTGTGCAGGACGGAACGACGCACGGTCAGCTCGGTGCGCAGGGAATAAATCTGGTGAAGCGAGCGCACGACCAGGCGCGCCACCGTGCTGATTTCGGTGGAAATCTCCAGGCTGTAGCGGCCCGGGCCGGAGTAGAGCAGGGTTCCCTCAATGCGCGCAAGTGCCGCCAGGGTGGCCTTGTCACAGTGACTACATCCGGGAGCCACACGCGTAAGCTCGTCTTTAACTTCAGAGGTAAACGACATCGCGGAATATCAAGCTTTCGTGAATGGGTGTACAGCGCGCATCTAATGCATGAGACGGGTACGCGACAGGCGCACCACGGTGCGCAGGGAATCGCGCAGCTCTTCGGGATTGTGCCAGGTAGGGCGCAGGGGATCCACCAGGTCGCGCACCATGACCACGGTGCCTTGGTCTTGGATAGCACAGGCATCATCAAAGCTCACCCGCACAGGGCGGATGGCATAGGATGACGGACTTGCCTCATCCATATGAAAGCGCGCCATCGACACCTCGGCGACCTGCCCAGCCGGCTCACGCATGTCATGGGGACGCAGGGCCTCCGTGCTGTGGATGAGCATATAGTCGATAAGACCTTCCATGCCATGATTAATGAGGGCCTGGTAGTGCTCGCGGGCCGAAAGCCCCCAGGTCTCACCCTGCATGTCTGCCAAGGGACACACAAAGAGGGTGACCCCCTTCGAGGCGCGGATGGCAGCCTCCACCCCCGGCACGAGCAGGTTGGGGATGATGGAGGTAAACAGCGAACCTGGCCCCAGCACGATAAGATCAGCTGCTCGGATGGCGTCGAGGGCCGGCTGGTAGGCACACACGGACTCGTCGGATTCCAGCCACACACGGCGCAAGGCCGTGCGCGACTTGCAGGCTGCAGCCTGGCCGCAGATGCGCACCCCATCGTAGGTTTCGGCACACAGACGCACATGCTTCAGGGTGGAAGGATAGACCTGACCGCGCGCGCCCAAGATCCGCCCGCAGATCTCAATGGCCTGAGGAAGTGAGCCGGTCACATCCTCAAGAGCCGAGAGCATCAGGTTTCCTAGGGTGTGATTGCGGGCGAAGGCAAAGCGGCACTTGAAGGCCTGGGTGAGCGGATCGTCGTCGCTTGCTGCCATAGCCACAAGGCATTTGCGGATGTCACCGGGAGGTAAAACGCCTGCCTCCTTGCGCAGAATGCCCGTAGATCCACCGTCATCGGCCATGGCCACCACCGCCGCAACCTCACACTCCAAGGTGAGCAGGGTGCGGATGGACACGGGCGCACCTGTGCCGCCACCAATCACCACGGCACGCACGGGAGCCGCCGTATCATGGAGGCGACCCGCATCCCATTTGGCCTTGAGCCGGGCGAAGGCCGCCGTAGCCGCCGGGTCATAGGTGAAGGGCTTATTTGATGCCTGAGCCTCCGCCATCAAATACTCCCTGCGTCCTTGGAGACGCCCTCACCAAAGCGGGCATCAGCCAAGGCCGATTTCACCGATTCGGCCAGCGCCAAATCGCGATGGGACACGCTCACGCGATAGCCCTTGCTCTTGAGGTGATCACCCGTTGCCTCAGCCACCGACACGCTGCGATGCTGACCGCCCGTGCATCCCACGGCGATGGCCAGCTGCTGCTTGCCCTCCTTGATATAGCCTGGCATAAGCACGTCAAGCAGGGCCTTCCACTTCTCCATAAACTCGGCAGTCTCGTCGCGAAACATGACGAAGTCGCGCACGGGCGCATCAAGCCCGGTTAGGGAGCGCAGGGAAGAATCGTAGAAGGGGTTGGGCAAAAAGCGCACGTCAATCACAATGTCGGCATCATCGGCCGAGCCGTGCTTGAAGCCAAAAGAGTACACCGTCACGGCCAGGCCCTCGCGCTCGTCACCTCCAGCAAACAACTTTCGGATGCGCGCGCGCAGCTGCATCGGCAGAAGGTCGGTGGTGTTAATCACATCATCGGCACAGGAGCGGAGGGAGAAGAGCAGGGCACGCTCGGCGTTGATACCCTGGACGATGGTCATCCCCTCTTCACACAGAGGATGCCTGCGACGGCTTGCCTTGTAGCGGGCTACCAGCTTGTCGTCATCGGCGTCGAGGAAGAGCACGCGATAGCCAACGCCGCGCGCGTGCAGATCATCGAGCTCGCCACCCAAATCAGAGAAGAAATCCTTATTGCGCGCGTCACAGACCACGGCGATCTTGCGAGCCTTCTCGGCAGCTGAGGCGCAGGCCAGGGCCAAAAGGTCACTTAAAAGGCTGGCTGGCAGGTTGTCGATACAAAAATACCCCAGATCCTCAAAGGCGTGCATAGCCTCGGTACGACCCGCCCCGCTCATGCCCGTGATGATGACCAGGCTGTTGGGGTCGCGGGTGGTGATGGTGTCGCTCATGGCGCTCCTTGTCTCGTGTATCCGTGGGCGCTGTCTTGCGCGGGGGCTGCGGGCTGCGGGGTCCGCAATACCGGTTGATTGTGCAGAGGCTGCGAAAGCTGGGCCTACGTGCCTGTCCGATTCGATGCCGCAGAGCCGCTGGCGCACGCTCGCTCATTATACTGCGCAATCACGGCGAAGACTTCTTCAGCCACCTCGTCGGGCACGGCTTTGACCTCCTTGATCTCATCAAGACTGGCCTGGCACAATCGCTTAAAGCCGCCAAAGGCCTTGAGGAGAGCCTTTTTGCGCACCGGCCCCAGCCCCACCACGTCATCAAGGATGGACTTGGTCATCCCCTTGCCGCGCAGCTGGCGATGAAAGGAGATGGCAAAGCGGTGGCTTTCGTCGCGCACGTGCTTGACCAAATAGAGCGAGGCCGACCCACCAGGCAGCACCACCGGGCCGCTATGCTGCCAGGGCACGAACAGCTCCTCATCACGCTTGGCAAGCCCGGCTACGGCAATGTCGTGCACCCCCAGGGATTGCAGCTGTTCAAGAGCAGCAGTGAGCTGGGGTTTTCCACCATCCACAATCAGCAGGTCGGGCTTTTTCCCAAAGCGCTCATCGGCCATGCGCTCAGGCGCAAAACGACGGCCCAAAACCTCGCGCATGCTGAGGAAGTCGTTGGCCTCATCAAGGGGGGTCTTGATCTTGAAGCGGCGGTACTGGTTTTTGTCCGGCCGCCCGGCACTAAATACCACCATGGAGGCCACAGTGTAGGATCCGTGGATGGTGGACACATCAAAGCACTCAATCCGCAGGGGCGGCCCATCTAAGGCCAAAGCGCTTTCAAGCTGGAGCAGGGCATCGTTGATGCGCTTGTCCTCGTAGTTGGTACGCACCTTGTAGCGTTGCAGGGTGTGGGCGGCGTTGTCACGGGCCAGAGCTAAAAGCTCGGCCTTCTCGCCGCGCTGGGGCACGGTGAAACGCACCTTGGCCCCGTGGGTGTTGGCGAGCTTGCTGGTAAGCCACTCCCCCATCGCCTCGGCATCCTCTAAGGGAGTGTCGACAATGACCTCACGGGGAATGGATTCGGTGACATCGTAGTAGCGCAGGAGGAAGTTATGAAGAAGATCCTCGTCGGGCACATCGCGACCGCGATCTAAGACAAACTCATTGCCGTTGATGATGCGGCCCTCGCGAATCATAAAGAGGTGCACGCCCGCGATAGTCTCCTCCCGCTCAATGCCGATGACATCCGCATCAAGGCTGCGGGTGGACACGGCGTGCTGGCGCGCGGAGAGCGACTCGATGGTCTGGATGCGCGACTTAACGCGTCCCGCCCGCTCAAAGTCCAGGTCGGCAGCAGCCCGGTGCATCTCCTCTTTCAGATCGTCGATAAACTCCTGGCGGTTGCCGGCCAAGAAGCGCTCCACGCGCGCCACGGCATCCGCGTAGCAAGCGGGATCGATGGCACCCGTACAGGCCCCCGGGCCCAGCCCCACATGGGCATCGAAGCAGGGACGTTCATCGAAAAGAGAGGGGGTGGCCTCAAGCCCTTCCGCGTCAACACGGCGCTTGAGGCGGCGCCAGGCGGCACACTGGGCCGAGCAGATGGGCACCACCCTGCGCACGATGTCAATCAAGTCGCGGGCAGCGCGACTATCGGTATAGGGGCCAAAATAGCGGGTGGATGCCACATGCTTCTCACGGGTGAACTTGATGGCCGGATAAAGATCACCCTTGGTGAGCGCGATGAAGGGATAGCTCTTGTCGTCCTTGAAGTCGGCGTTGAAAAACGGGGCGTACTGGCGGATAAGGTTTTTCTCCAAGACCAGCGACTCGTGCTCGTTTTCCACCACGATGTACTCAAAGGAGTCAATCTGCTCGAGCATGAGGAGAATCTTGGCGCGCTCGTCGTGGCCCGAGATGTACTGGCGCATGCGGGCGCGCAGCTGCTTGGCCTTGCCCACATAGATTACCTGACCTGAGACGTCCTTCCACAGATACACCCCAGGCTGGGCAGGCACGCTTGCCAGCTCCTGGGCGATGCGCTCAATCCGCTTCGGCTTGCTCATAAGGCCTGGTCGTCCTCCTGCTGGGCAAGACGTTCACGCACCGCCTCAGCCGGGGTGGGCAGACCCTGCTGCTCGCGCTCGCGGGCAGCCTCGGCAAACTTCTCCTTCATCGTGGGATTATTGCGCGTGAGGCGCTTGATGCTTAAGTCTTGAGCCTTGTCGTTGGCCAAGCGCAGGTTGCGCTCACTGCCAAGCAGGGCATCCTTGATCTTGTGGAGGTGCTCGATGCTCTTGTCAATCTCATCGATGGCGGTTTGGAATTTGCGGCTGGCCAGCTCGTAGTTGCGTCCAAACTTGGCCTTAAACTCCTCCATCTGCTCCTCAAAATTGGTGACATCGACGTGCTGGGCGCGCACCTGGGCAAGCTCGGCCTTGTAGGCGGCAGCCGAAAGCGCAGCATTGCGCAGGATGGAGATGAGCGGGATGAAAAACTGCGGGCGAATCACGTACATCTTTTCGTAACGGTGGCTCATGTCCACAATGCCCTCGTTGTACAGGTCATTATCCGGCTCAAGGAGGCTTACTAACACCGCGTACTCGCAGCCCTTCTTGCGCCGATCGGCATCAAGCTTTTTGAGAAACTCCTCGTTGCGATGCTTGCGCCCCGCACCCTCAGCCTCGTTTTTCATCTCGAACATAATGGACACGACCTCGTTGCCCGCCTCATCACGCTCGCGAAACACGTAGTCGCCCTTGGTACCCTCCACCACGTCGTTGTCCTTCTCAAAATAGGCACGGGGAAAGGCCGCAGCGCGAATCTTGTTGAACTCAATCTCGCAATGCTGCTCCAGCGTCTCGCCCACCATCTTGGTGGAAAGGCGTGCCTTCATGTCCTTGTAGCGAGCAATCTCCTCGTCCTTATAGGAGATGAGCTGGTCTTTTTCCTTGAGACGCTCGGAGAGCTCGGCCCGCAAGGACACGAGCGCGGTCTCGTTTTCGGCCTTAAGCGCCACGATGGCACCCTCGTTTTCGGCCTTGAGAGCCAAAAGCGCGCTGTCGCTTTCGGCCTTGGCCACCTGCATCTGTGAGAGCACCTGATCCCGCTCGCGCTCGGCATCGCGGCGGGCCTGGGCAACGGCAAGATCTTTCTGGGCCTCAAAGTTTTCCTGCGCCCCGGCAATCTGCTGCTTGAGCTGAGCGATGGTAGCCTCACGCTCGGCGATGGCCGCTTCTAAGCTGCGGGCGTGTTGGGCTTGCTGGGCGCGCGCCTCAGACTCAAAGCGGGCCTGGACAGAGTTGAGTTGAGTGGTGGCCTCGCGCTGAGTGGAGGCGAGCGTAACGTTCAGCTCGGCGATTTTCGCGTCGCGCTCAGCAAGCTCTTGGGTCATCTGGCTTTGGGTTTGCTGGATAGCCAGCGCCACCGCCTGCTTTTTGCCCTCATCCATGAGCTTCTCGCGCTGAGCAATCTCGCGGTCAAACTCCTCGGTGCGCACCTGGCGCAAAATGTCGGAAAACCCGTCCTCGTCCACCTGAAAGACCGTGCCACAGTGAGGGCATTTGATCTCGCTCACACTACCTCCTCTAAAGGGTTATCGTCGAATGGGGGGCTAACCCCCGTTGACAGGATAGGCCCCCGCGCACCGTTGTGCACGCCACCAGCGCGAACACACCGAATAGGCATTGGGCGGGCTCCTGTCTCGCACTGATACCCGGACTATCGGACTTGAGACCTTGCGTTCACACCCTCCACATGCCGCCCGTCGGTTTGCGCTCTCCCCCAGGACCGCACCCCGTCCTGACATCGTACAATTCCCACCACTTTTTTTCCTGCCCCATGGTTTAATGAGACAGGTGGGGCAGGTGCAATGGACGGCCCTGCGCCGCGCGAGTCGTAAGGAGCGGAACGCCACGTTCCTTACGCTTCTCGCGGCGATAGGCCCGCAGCCTTCACATGCAAGAGAAAGGATTCATGCTATGAAGGATTTTTTCAGTAAGTGGACCGAAATCAGCCTGATTAAGCGCATCCTGGTCTTTTTGGTACTCGGTGCCATTCTTGGCATCGTGTTTCCCAACCAGGACGGCACCTCGGTCATGGGCTGGCTGGCTACGCTGGGTGACCTGTTTGTAAGTGCGCTGCGCTCGGTTGCGCCGGTGCTGGTGTTCTTCCTCGTCATCAGCTCACTGTGCAATGCCAAGGGCGCTGGCTCGATGAAGACAATCATCGTACTCTACGTCATCGCCACCTTCGGTGCCGCCGTCATCGCCGTGGTGGGAAGCTTCCTCTTCCCGTTGGAGATCACCCTAACCGGCGTGGATAGCGCTGATCAGTCCTCGCCCGAGGGCATTGCTGAGGTACTCAGCTCGCTTATCCTCAACGTGGTGGCCAATCCCGTGGACGCCCTTATGAACGCTAACTACCTGGGCATCCTTGCCTGGGCTGTGCTGCTGGGCATCGCGCTGCGCTCGGCTTCCGAAGGCGTCAAGGTTGTCTTTGCCAATATCGCCGATGCCGTAAACACCATCGTGCGCTGGATTATCAACCTGGCGCCCTTTGGCGTGCTCGGCCTGGTGTACAGCTCAGTGGCCGAAAACGGTCTCGAGATTTTCACCGAGTACGGTTCGCTGTTGGCCCTGCTCGTGGGCTGCATGGTTGTGGTGGCCCTGGGCAGCAACGCCATCATCACCTACGCCACCATCCGCAAGAACCCCTATCCGCTTATCTTCCGCACCCTGCGTGAATCCGGCATCACCGCGTTTTTCACCCGCAGCTCTGCGGCCAATATCCCGGTCAACCTTGAGCTGTGCCGCAAGCTCGGCCTGAACAAAGACACCTACTCCGTGTCCATTCCGCTGGGCGCTACGGTGAACATGGGTGGCGCTGCCATCACCATTACGGTCATGACCATGGCCGCCTGCAATTCGCTGGGCATCTCTGTCGACATCCCCACCGCCGTAATTCTCTCGGTCCTGGCCGCTGCCGGTGCCTGCGGCGCTTCAGGCGTGGCTGGTGGATCGCTTCTGCTCATCCCCATGGCCTGCTCCCTCTTTGGCATCAGCAACGATATTGCCATGCAGGTGGTGGGCGTAGGCTTCATCATCGGCGTGATTCAGGACTCCTGCGAGACCGCGATCAACTCCTCCACCGACGCTCTGTTCACCGCTGCAGCCGAGTACCGCACCATGCGCAAGCAGGGCAAGGAGATTGACTTCTCCACCTGGGAGAAGTAAGCACCTTTCTTGTGAAGGAGGAGCGGGCGTGGATTCAGGCGTTTTGAACCCTCTGCCCTCCTCTTTGGGGTACCGCAACTGAGGCACGCGACCCCACAAAAGAAGCGAAATTCTCACCCAAAGGCGCTCTTCGGAGCGCCTTTTTAGTGGGCGATGCACCTCCTGCGCACCTTCCACTGCTGATGCGCCTCCCGCTGCTGGACGCTCGCTCCTGGGCGCACCAGAGACCCATCCCCATAAGATACCGCCACACCCGGCATACCAAAAAAGGCTGCCCCGCTTCACGCGAGACAGCCTTTTTACGTAGATCCTAACAAGCTTGAGTTGCAAGCCGCTTCTCAGCGAGCTTCTTCTGCCCTGTGCAGAAATCAGCCCGCCTTAAACGCGCAGCCAAGCGAAGCGACTTAGGCAGAAACCTCAGCGCCCAAGAACATTAAACCAGTGGTGCCAATGGGCTCAAAGCCGGTGATGTCGTTGGCCTGCCAACCGGTACCGGTCTGGCGATGGAAGAGCGCGTAGATGGGCACTTCTTCGGCGATGATGTCGAAGCACTGGTTCCACAGCTCCTGCTGCTCATCACCGGTGGCCTCGCGCGCCTCCTGCATAAGCTCCTGCAGCTCAGACCAGCGGCTATCGGGAGCCTTCTGCCAGCACGAACGACCCTCGGTCCACACATTGTCGCCATACCACCAGCTCATCAGGAGGTCAGGGTCGTTGCCAAAGCAGGTCGGGTCACCCGGGGTAAGCATGACGTCATAGTCAAGAACATCTTCGGAAGGAGCGTAGGACGCCCAGTCGATGCTGGTCTCGTTGATGGTGCACTCGCCCACACCCAGGGCATCGAAGTCCTCCTTGATTTGCGGAGCAAGGTCGGCCACCCAGTTGTTGTTCACGACCAGAGTGAAGTTCAGTTCGGTGACACCAGCTTCCTCAAGCAGGGCCTTTGCCGTGTCAGGATCGTAGTCATATACGACAGATGCCTCATGGAAGTTCTCGTGATCCTCGGTGAGGTAGCCCGTCACCTTTGTGGCCTTGTCAGCCAACTGGTTGCTAATGAGCTTGTCTATGTCAATGGCATAGAAGAAGGCCTGGCGTACGCGCGGGTCAGTAAAGGGCTCTTTCTGGCAGTTGAACATCAGGAAGGCCCGACTGAAGCCCTGTACAAACTCAACAGTAGCACCAGCATTTACCAGCTGATCCTCGTTGACAGCCGGAACATTTTCCATCACCTGAGACGTGGCCTCCTGCAAGGCAGTGGTACGAGCCGTGTCGTCAAGCTGGATGTTCCACAGCATGCTATCGGCTGAAGCAGCATAGGAGCCGTTGTAGTTCTCGTTCGGAGCAAACTCAATGGTGCCGCCGTCGTCACCATTGATGGAAACATACTGCCACGGACCAGTACCAATAGGCATGGTCTTACGCTCATCTTCGGTAAGTGTTGCCGGGAAGATCTTCACCAGAGAAAGGCGGGCCTCAAGCAGGCTTTCAAAGGGATAGTTCAGGGTGATGGTGACCGTGGTGTCATCTTTAGCGGTCACATCGGAAATGAAGGTAAGGAAGGGCCCAATGGTGCCGGCTTCCATGTTCAGCTGGAAGGCATTGACCACATCATCTGCGGTAACCTCAGTGCCATCGCTAAACATTGCACCATCACGAAGGGTCACTTCGTATTCGGTATCGGATACCTGAACCGGATCGCCCGACGCGAGTGCCGGATAGGTTTCGTAGGTGTGCAGATCAAGATCATACAGACCCTCGAACACATGCCAGGTAGCAGCAAGCATGAGAGCTGAACCACCATTGAGGT
>CAYTIS010000004.1:33555-36178 GCA_964438035.1 uncultured Slackia sp. | reverse complement strand
ACTTGTGACCCCTACCGTGTCAAGGTAGTGCTCTCCCCCTGAGCTAACCGCCCACGTTTCCGGGCTGGTCAAACCAGCGAATAGGTATATTACTCATCCCCCCGGGCCAATGCAAGCCGTATTCAAAAACTTTTTCTCAGACCCGGTGACTTGCGTTGCAGTGGTCATCCCGATATGGAGCCCTTGTGCACGCGCACGTCTTACCTGCTCATATCCATATCGAAGCAGGCTAAGACGGTGTCGATGACGCGCTCGGCCACCCGATCGGGCGCAAGGGTGTTGTCCACCACCACATCAGCCCAGGCCAGATACCGGGGTGCCCGCTCGCGAGCCAGGCGCGGCACGCCTTTGGCGATACTCATGGGCCGCCCGTCGCTGATCAGCTGGTCAAGCGGGCGACGCAGCATGACGATGACACCGTTTTGATGCAGCAGGTCGTAGTTGCGCGGCTGGGTGACCACCCCACCTCCGCAGGCCACCACGCGTCCACTCTCCTTGCAAATCTGCCCGGTCACCTCGGTCTCGATCGCGCGGAAGGCCACCTCGCCATCTTCGGCAAAAATCTCAGGGATGGATTTGCCAGCCGCAGGGGGAATGAAGTCGTCAATGTCCACAAACTCCCGCCCCAGCTTGTGCGCCACCAGCTTGCCGATGGTGCTCTTACCGCCGCTGGGCATGCCGATGAGGATGATGTTGGCAGTCTCAAAGGCCAAACGCCGGCCCGCCGCCTCCATCTGCTCGAAAGACACCTGCACTTCGGTGAACAGCTCCACACTCGCCTTGGCCTGGGCCACGAGCATGGCAAGGCCTCCCACCACCGGCACGCCCAGGCGGTCAGCCTGGAGAGCAAGACCCGAGCGTGCGGGGTTATACACCGTGTCAATCAGGGCAAAGAGACCATCGCCGTAGCCTTCACGCAGCTCGCCGGTGCGGGCGAAGGGCGCAAGGTCAATCGGACGCTCAGGACAATGGGGGTAGGCACCTGCAGTGGTGGCGTTCACCACATATTCGGCATCATAGTGGGCCGAAAGCTCCTCATAGGACACATCAGCCCCCGGACCTTCCCCGGCGATGATGACCTGATCAGCCCCCCGATCAGTGATAACGGCGCGGGCTGCCTTGGCCAGACCTCCCGTACCAAGGATAACAAGCTTGCGACCCGTCACGTCGATACCGTGGACGTTAAGAAGATGGGAGAAGCCAAAATAGTCGGTGTTGTGCCCACAGATCGATCCATCCTCGCGCTTGACCAGCGCATTGACCGAGCCCACCTTGCGCACCGAATCGGTGATTGCATCGCACTGGGGCACGATGGCATTCTGGTAGGCCTGGCTGACATTGAGGCCGGTCCACTCACGCGAGGCCACGAAGGCGGCCGCCTGCTCGCGATCCATCTCTAGCAGCTGATAGGTGTAGCCACCCAGCATATGGTGCAGGCGTGGTGAATGACTGTATCCTAGATCGGAGCCGACAAGGCCGTAGACATCCTGGCTCATCTCTTCTCCCTTTCGTTCTTGATAGCGGGCACCGCAGAACGCCCGGAGGGGTTGCTTAGTGGACTTAGTGCCGCAGATAGCAGACGGTGCCAAGCACCTTACCCTGATAGTTCCTCATAGCTGCCAAGATAGCGGCACACGTCGCAGAGGGCCGGAATCTGGCGGGCCATGGGGGCAAAGCGCGGATCGCCAGGTACGCACTCCAGGTCGATATAGAACATGAACTCGAATGCGCGCCCGGGAATGGGCCGGCTCTGCAGCTTGGTCATATTGATGCCTAAGGTGGCCAGACGAGCAAGGACCCGATGCAGCGAGCCAGGCTCGTGCGGGGTGACCACGAGAAACGAGCTGATAGTAGGCCTGCCAAAGAGGGCGGGACGGCGTGCTACGCACACAAAGCGGGTGAAGTTGTCGCCCTCGTCCTGGATACCGCTGGCCAGCACCTCTAGGCCATAGAGAGGGGCACAGGCAGCCGAGCTGATGGCGGCCACGTCACGCCGGTCGCTTGCAGCCACAGCCGCCGCTGCCATAGCGGTGTTGGCCCGGATGCTCGCTTTGACATCTTTTGCCGGCATGGCATCAATGAAGGAGGAACACTGGCGCAGGGCCTGCTCGTGGGAGTAGACCTCGTGAATCTGGTCGACGGTGGTGCCCGGCTTGGCAAGCAGGTCGTGTTCGATGCGCATACTCAGCGCGCGCACCACGTACAGCCCACGCGTGCGCAGCAGGTCATAGACCCGATCCACAGCACCGGCGGTGGAGTTTTCCAAGGGCAGTACCGCAAAGTCAGCTGCGCCCGACTCCACCGCGCCACAGGCCGCCTCCCAGGTATCGGTGAAGCTGACCTCGGGCTGAGCGAACAGGCGCATAAGTGCCAGGTGGGAATAGGCCCCGGCCACACCCTGGCACACCACGCGAGCAGATTCGGGGAAGGGCTCGCAGGTCAGCTGAGCGGTTGCGGTTGAAAGCGGGGTTTCGGCCGCGTTGGCCTCGTCTTGGTAGGCGCGACTCAATTCCATGAGGGTGTCGAAGAGAGGTGCCATATAGGGCCTGAAGGCGGGGTCGGCCAGCTCGCGAGCATGCTCAATCTTGCGGGCTTCGCGTGCGCCGTCAAGGGTGGGCATGTG
>CAYTIS010000004.1:7598-33455 GCA_964438035.1 uncultured Slackia sp. | reverse complement strand
GCCTCCACCACGGGCACGGCACGCACCGCCACGCAGGGGTCGTGGCGCCCGCGCACCGCCAGCTCGGCATCGCACGCCTCTTTGAGATCTACGCTCATCTGGGGACGCGCAATGGAGGAAGTGGGCTTAAAGGCAGCCCGTACAATCACCGGCGCGCCCGTGGTAAGTCCGCCCAGAATGCCCCCGGCGTTGTTGCTCACAGGAACAGGCCTGCCGTCCTTCATGCGGTAGGGGTCGTTGTTCTGACTGCCCCGCGCATCGCTGGCCGCAAAACCTGCGCCAAACTCCACGCCCTTTACGGCGGGAATTCCAAACATCATCTGGGCCACGGCGTTTTCCACTCCGTCAAACAAAGGCTCACCCACCCCCGCAGGCATACCCAGGGCGGCACATTCCACCACCCCACCCACGCTGTCGCCCTCCGAGCGCGCCTGGGCGATAGCCGCAATCATGGCCTGGGCGGCCTCATCGTCAATCACGGGAAAGGCTTTGGCAGCAGGGGCGTGCACCTGCTCGCGCGTCACCTCAAGGGGGTCGAAGCGCGCATCGTCAATGCCCGCCACCCGCGCAAGGTGGGCACCAATACATATCCCTTCCTGCTCCAAAAGCTGCAGGGCAATCCCACCCGCCACGCACAGCGGAGCCGTGAGTCGTCCGGAAAAATGCCCACCACCAGCCACATCCTGGGCACCACCATACTTAATGTGAGCCACCAAATCGGCATGGCCCGGCCGGGGCACACGGCGGAGTTGGTCATAGTCGGTCGAGCGCGTGTTGGTATTGGCGATCGTGGCCGCAATCGGTGCCCCACAGGTCACACCATCGACAAGCCCGCCCCAAAACTCGGGCAGGTCGGCCTCTGACCGAGGCGTTGACCAGGGCATACCGCCCGGCGCTCGCCGCCCCATAAAGGCCCGCAGACGCTTCAAATCAATCCTTTTGCCCGCAGGCACGCCCTCCATCACCATGCCAATGCCAGCCGAATGGCTCTGCCCAAATACCGTGACCCTCACGGCCTTTCCCCCATGTGATGCCATGGAACTCCTTTACCCCGTGCTTATCCCCGTGTCAGACCCGCGCGCACGAAGGCCACAAAATCGGGAATCGGCAGAGCCAGCACGCGCGCGCAGCCCAGATCCTCGGCCACCACCACGTGCATGGTCTCACCGCGACGCTTTTTATCAGATAGGGCCGCCTCACACAGCTCCTCGGCCGAAAACGAGGTGCTCGTGGGCAGGCCGTAAGCCTCAAGTACGGCCTCAAGGCGCGCAACAAGCCCCGGTTTGGCCAGGCCCCGCGCCTCAGCCGCCCGCGTGATCAGCACCATCCCGCAGGCCACAGCCGAGCCATGCGAAATCGCATACCCACTTGCCCGTTCAATGGCATGGCCCAGGGTGTGGCCAAAGTTGAGAAGCATGCGTGCGCCTGCCTCTCGCTCATCTTCCTGAACCAGATCGCGCTTGATCTGGACACAGCGGGCCACAATCGCCCCCAGCCGTGCATCGTCAAAACTCAGGGGCACTTCCAGCGCGGCAAACAAATCCGCATCGCGAATCACCCCATATTTGAGAGCCTCCGCGCAGCCATCGACAAAGTCACGCCGCGCAAGGCTGGCCAGAAGTGTGGTATCGATGAGTACGGCATCGGGCTGCGAAAACACTCCGGCAAGGTTTTTGCCCGCCGCCAAATCCACCGCCGTCTTACCTCCCACCGACGAATCAACGCAGGCCAGAAGTGTGGTAGGCACCTGAATGCAGCGGCAACCGCGCATGTAGATAGCCGCAGCAAAGCCCGCCATGTCGCCCACCACCCCACCGCCGAGGGCCACCACGGCACTCGCGCGCGTCAGACCTGCGCCCGCCATGGCTTCCAGGCAGGCAGCAAGGGTGTCCATGGTCTTGGAGGCCTCTCCCGCCTCAAACACAAAGGCTGCAATCTCAGGCCCAAAACCCGCCTGCACAAGCGAGGCTCGCGCGCGCTCCAGATAGAGCGGGGCCACGTGAGAATCACTCACCACAAAGACGGCGTCGGGGTCGCACACTTCTCGACACAGGGTGCCGAGGCCATGAAGCCCCACCTCATCCACAAGCACCTCATAGGAGTGTGAGGCCGCCACCTCAACCACGCTCATGGTTCACGCCTCTCGGGAAAGCGTCCATCAGCGGCAAGCTTGGCATCACTGCCTTCCTGCAAAAGCGCAAAGAGCTGCTTTTCATCACGGACGGCAAGGGCCTCGCGGTAGCGCGTCAACTCAGCAATAACCAGATCAAGTTCGGCCTGGAGATTATCGGCATTGTGGAGAAAGAGCTCCGTCCACATCGAGGGATTCAACTCGGCCACCCGCGTGAGATCCTTATAGCTGCCCGCCGAAAAGCCCCGATGCTTGGCAGCGGTCGGACTTTTCGCAAAGGCAGAACTGACCACATGGGCAAGCTGAGAGGTATAGGCAATGAGGCGGTCGTGCATTTCAGGGGTGGTCACCGAATACGAGCCAAAGCCTACCAGGTCAAGAGCCGCCTTAGCCCGCTCAATGAGCGCGGGGTCAAAGATGGGCGGCGGCACCAGCACCATGGGCTGCCCGGCGAACAAATCCGAGCGCGCATGGCGAAATCCCGAATGATGGGTGCCCGCCATGGGATGACCGCCCATAAAGGAAAAACCGTAGCGCTCGGCCGCCTCAAAAAGCGGCTCACAGATGGGGCGCTTGACCCCACCGCAGTCAAGCACGAGCGTCGCCGAATCAAACGCCGAGGCATGGGTACACACCCACTCCACGCTGGCCTGCGGATACAAGGCCACCACGACCGTGTCGCACTGTGCAAGTGTGTCCAAACTCAAAAGACCTGCCACAGTGCCTTCCGCCTGAGCGGCCGCGCAGGTTTTGTCATCGCGATCAAAGGCCAACACCCGCACGCCCGCATCGGCAAAGGCCTTCGCGAACGACCCGCCAATGAGACCCAGACCCACCACGCCGACGCAGGCCGGCACACCCGGCTTGGCAGCATCGGTCATGCCTACTCCTCCGTAATAGTGGCCCGGATGGCACCCACGCGGCGCATCATGGTGGAGAACTGCTCAGGCAGCAGTGCCTGAGCACCGTCGGAGGCCGCATGGGCCGGATCATGATGCACCTCCACCTCAAGGCCATCGGTACCCGCCGCCACCGCCGCGCAGGCTACCGGAGTGACGTAGCGAGTGTAGCCCGTGGCGTGGCTGGGATCGGAGATGATGGGTAGATGAGTCAGCTCACGCAGGACGGGAATCGCCGAAACATCGAAGATATTGCGCGTGCGTGAGTCGTAGGAGCGAATGCCGCGCTCGCAAAGCATCACCTGCTCATTGCCACCGGCCATGATGTATTCGGCGGCCATCAGTAGCTCGTCGATGGTGGCCGCAATGCCCCGCTTGAGCAGAACCGGCTTGTCCAACGATCCCAAGGCGCGCAGCAGGGTAAAGTTCTGCATATTGCGTGCGCCCACCTGAAGAATGTCCACATCGTCGAAGAGGGGCAGGTCGCGCGCATCCATAACCTCGGAGATAATCGGCATGCCGAACTCGTGCTTGACCTTAGAAAGGATGGCCAGGCCCGCCTTGCCCAGGCCCTGGAACGAGTAGGGCGAGGTGCGCGGCTTGAAGGCACCACCACGAAACACGGTGGCCCCAGCCTCCTTGACGGCCTTGGCGATGGTCATGCACTGCTCTTCGCTTTCTACCGAGCAGGGTCCGGCCATCACGCAGAAGCTGCCACCACCAATGCTGATGTCGCCCACCTCAATGACCGTATCGTCAGGATGGAAGGTGCGGTTGGCCTTCTTGAACGGCTCGGATACGCGGCGTATGGCATCAATTGCGTCCATGGACTCAAGCTCGCGGATGTCGATGTTCGTGGTGTCGCCAATGAGACCGATGATGGTCTGACGCTGACCTACAATCACGTGAGTTTGAACGTTTTTGCTCTCCAAGAAGGCGCGAAGCTTGGCAAGCTGTTCAGGGCTTACCCCTTTTTTAAGAATGGCAATCACGGAAGATTTCCTTTCTATCGTCCGGCACTGAAGACGTGTTGTCCCGCCGGGGAGGTTCGTCGAATGGGCGCTATGATAGCACTATCGCACACTAGAGCATGAGGCAACACCCGCCCGCGCCCCCGCAAAAGGAGGGCGGGCGGCACTAAGGATTATTGAGAAGAATACCTTTGCTCTTAGGCAAGCAGGCTCGTTCCCGTCATCTCGGAGGGAATATCCACCCCTATGGCGGAAAGCAGGGTGGGGGCGATATCGCAGAGCGCGCCCGTGCCCTCAACAAGGCACAGGCCCGTGCCGCTGCCGTCCACCAGGACAAAAGGCACCGGGGCCAGGGTGTGAGCGGTATGGGCTCCGCCATCATCAGCAATCATCTTGTCGGCATTGCCGTGGTCGGCTGTGACCAGGGCGAATCCGCCCTTCTCGCAGATGGCTTCCACCACAGCGCGCACCCCGGCATCGGTGGCTTCCACTGCAGCAGTGGCCGCTGGAATGGAGCCGGTGTGGCCCACCATATCGCAGTTGGCAAAGTTCACGATATAGACATCGGCCGCATCGCAACGAATCGCCTCCACCAAGGCCTCGGTAACCTGAAAGGCACTCATCTCGGGCTTGAGGTCGTAGGTGGCAACCTTAGGACTAGGGATGAGCCTGCGCTGCTCGCCCTCCTTGGGCTCTTCCTTCCCGCCGTTGAGGAAGAAGGTCACATGGGCGTACTTCTCGGTCTCGGCAATGTGGTACTGGCGAAGGCCTTTTTGGGCAAGCACATCGGCCAAGACGTTTTGGGGAAACTCCTTGGCAAAGGCCACGGGCACATCCAGGGCCGCATCGTATTCGGTCAAACACACAAAGCTGACCTGCGGGCGCTTTGTGCGCTCAAAGCCTTCGAAGTCCTGATCAACAAAGGCGTAGGTAAGCTGGCGGGCGCGGTCAGGACGAAAATTAAAGAAGAGCACCGCATCACCCTCGCGCACCCCACGCGCATCAAGGGCTACCGGCTCCACAAACTCATCGGTCACCCCAGCGTCGTAGGAGGCCTGCATTACGGCCGCCGCTCCATCCTGCACAAGCGGCGTGGCAGCCACCACCGCGTCCCAGGCGCGCTGCACGCGCTCCCAACGCTTGTCGCGATCCATGGCATAGTAGCGCCCCGACACGCTGACAATGCGCACCCGACCCTGACCATCCACCTCACTGATGAAGTTCTCAAGCTCCTCGATATAGCCTTTGCCGCTGGCGGGCGGCACGTCCCGGCCATCCATGAAGCAGTGGATACGAATGTCGCTTACGGGATGAGCGAGAGCCGCGCGAATAAGTGCATAGAGATGCTCGTTACTGGAGTGCACCCCGCCGTCAGAAAGCAGACCCATGAGATGGAGGGCCGCACCCGGGCGCGCGGCTGCATCGAAGGCAGCACCGATGGTGTCGTTGGAGCTGAGCTGACCCTCACGGCAGGCCTTGTTGATGCGCGTAAGCTCCTGATACACCACACGCCCCGCCCCGATATTGAGATGGCCCACCTCGGAGTTGCCCATCTGACCCTCGGGCAGGCCCACAGCCTCGCCGCAGGCCACAAGCCGGGTACGAGGATGGGTGACCCCGATACTATCAAGGAAGGGAGCAGCGGCGCAGGCCACGGCGTTACCTGGACCGGGTGCCTCTATGCCCAGGCCGTCCATAATCACCAGCAGGGCGGGCAGCGTGTGGACGTCGTTCATGAGGGTTCCTTCTCTCCTAGATTATCGGGCACGAGAGGTGCGGGATGCGAGCTGTACAGAATGTGTGCTACACGGGATGCGTGAAGTGCGAAGTACGAGAGGTGTGGAATGGACTGCGGCGCGTAAAACGCGGCGCACGAAGCGCAAGAAGCAGGCCGCCCTTCATTCCATCATGACATGTATGCGCCCGACGCATGCAATATACACGCGCCGGGCGCATACAGAAGAGGCAGTGCACTTCTCAGCGCACGACCCCTGCACGCTAGGCTTGGGCCGCTGCCTTGACGAGTAGAGCAAAGTCCTCCGCCTTAAGCGAAGCGCCGCCAATGAGCCCGCCATCCACATCAGGGCAGGCCAGAAAACCCGCAGCGTTTTCCGGCTTCATGGAGCCGCCGTAGAGGATACGCATGGCCTGAGCCGCCTTGTGCCCCAGCATCTCACCGACCGTGGCACGGATGGCGGCGGCAATCTCCTGGGCCTGCTCGGGCGTGGCCGTGCGCCCCGTGCCGATGGCCCAGATCGGCTCGTAGGCAATGGTCACAAAGGTAGCCTGATCGGCATCAAGACCAGCTAAGGCCGCCCGCACCTGATCGCACACAAAGCCCACAGCTTTGCCGCTATCGCGCATAGCGAGGCTTTCGCCTACACACACAATCGCGTTGAGGCGCGCCTCAGCAAGGGCGCGCACCTTGCGATTGACGTCCATGTCCGTCTCGCCGAACATCTCGCGACGCTCGGAATGGCCTACGATACACCAGGAGCAACCCACATCGCGCAGCATGGGAATGCTGATTTCGCCCGTGTAGGCACCACTTGGCTCCCAGTGGACATTTTGGGCACCCATGTCAATCTTGGAGCGATCAAAATCGAGCACGGCATAGACCGAGCGCAGGTCAACCGCAGGCGGACACAGAACCACGTCCACCTCACGCCAGCTGCGTTCGTAGCGGTTGGAAATGCCCTGAGAAAGCACCACGCTTTCGGCCGGCGTCATGTTCATCTTCCAGTTTCCAGCGATAATCGGTTTGCGATCCATATCAGCCCTTTCTCTCAATGAGGCGCGCCACACGGCCAGGCGACCACTGCCCTGCCCTACCCAAGCGCCTCTACCCCGGGAAGCTTCTTGCCTTCCACCAGCTCCATAGCCGCGCCGCCACCGGTGGAGATGAACGTCATCGCATCGGCCATATCAAACATATTCACCGCCGCCACACTATCGCCCCCGCCAATGATGGTGACGGCCTCCTTATTGGCCGCTACGGCCTCGCAGACCGCCTGAGTACCGTGCGCGAAGGCTTCCATCTCGAACACACCCATGGGCCCATTCCAAAAGACGGTGGCACCGGCAGCAATGGCCTCAGCATAGATCTTTTCGGTCTCAGGACCGATATCCAAGCCCATCATGGATTCAGGAATCGCATCAGCAGCACACACGAGGGTCTGGGCATCGGCAGCAAAGCGGTCGGCCGCCACCACGTCAACGGGCAACAGCAGGCTACAGCCCGCCGCCCTCGCCTTATCCATCATCGCGCGGGCACGCTCAGTCCAGTCCTCTTCCTTAAGCGAGGTACCTACCTCCAGGCCCTGGGCCAAAAGGAAGGTAAAACACATCCCACCACCGATGATGATGGTGTCAGCCTTATCGATAAGCGCATCAATCACCCCCACCTTGTCAGACACCTTCGACCCGCCAAGAATGGCAACGAAGGGACGTGCGGGCGTATTGAGCATGCCTGAAAGCGTGTCCACCTCACCGGCCAACAAAAACCCGGCAAAGGCGGGTAGGAAACGGGCCACCCCTGTAGTGGAGGCGTGCGCGCGATGCGCGGTACCAAAGGCGTCGCTTACGTAAAGGTCAGCAAGCGCGGCCAGCTCGCGGCAAAAATCCTCGTCGTTTTTCTTTTCGCGCGGATCAAAGCGCAGATTTTCCAGCACAAGAATCTGGCCCTCACCCAAGGCTTCAGCCTTGGTGCGTGCATCTTCACCCACGATATCGCTGGCCATCACCACAGGCGCATCCACCAGATCAGCAAGGCGGGCGGCTACAGGTGCAAGGGAGAACTGCGGCTCAAAGCCCGTTCCTGCAGGCCTGCCCAGATGACTCATGAGGATGACGCGAGCACCCTGTTCCAGCAGGTAATTGATGGTGGGCAAAGCCGAGCGGATGCGGGTGTCATCGCCCACCACGCCATCTGCAACAGGCACGTTGAAATCCACACGCACCAGGACCTTCTTGCCGCGCACCTCAGCGGTATCGACAGTCTTTATCGGGGACATAGTGCCTCCTTGCACGTTGGGGTCAAACCCCATCACTCACAAAGCCCCGCAGCAAGCAGGGCAGCACAAGAAAGCCCGCCCCCGCGCCCAAGCCTCACGCCCTGCCGCAGAGGGACGAGACGTGAGGAAAGGCACGGGGGCGGGCCACATCATCGGAATTGCTCCTAGAGGAGGATTTTCACCAAATCCTTCACGCGGTTGGAATAGCCCCACTCGTTGTCATACCAGGAAACCACCTTCACGAAGTCGCTCTTCTCGCCCAAAACCTGGGTGAGCTGGGCATCGAAGATGGAGGAGTGGGAATTGCCCACCACGTCGGCAGATACGATCGGATCCTCGGTGTACTGAAGGATGCCCTTGAGCGGACCTTCAGCGGCCGCCCTCATGGCATTGTTGACCTCCTCCTTAGTGACCTCGCGCGAAAGCTGCACGGTGAGGTCAACCATCGATCCGTCGGGTACGGGTACGCGGGTGGCAAACCCGTCCAACTTGCCCTTCAGCTCAGGCAGCACAAGCGACACAGCGCGGGCAGCACCGGTGGTGGTGGGGATAATAGACACGCCAGCAGCACGGGCGCGGCGCAGGTCGCTGTGGGGCAAATCCAGGATCTTTTGGTCGTTGGTGTAGGCGTGCACGGTGTTCATATAGCCACGCTCAATGCCAAAATTATCCAAGAAGACCTTGGCGATGGGGGCCAGGCAGTTGGTGGTGCACGATGCGTTGGAGATTATGCGATGGGCCTCTTTGTCATAGGCCTGGTCATTCACACCCATGACCACGGTGATATCCTCGCCCTTGGCGGGGCAGGTGATGACAACCTTTTTGGCGCCACCCTCAAAGTGCTTGGAAGCAAGCTCGGCGGTCTTGAAAATACCGGTGGAATCCACTACCACATCCACGCCCATCTCAGCCCAAGGAATCTTGGCGGGATCGCGTTCGGAGATGGCCTTAATCCTGTGGCCGTCGGCAATCACACCGTCTTCGACCACTTCGACCTTCTCAAAGGCGCGGCCGTGGACGGAATCGTACTTGAGCAAATGGGCGACAGTGGGGATGTCCCCCAGGTCATTGGCGGCTACGACGTCAACCGCGCGATCGTTCGCCATTGCACGGTAGACAAGGCGCCCGACACGGCCGAAGCCATTGATGCCAACCCTGAGTGCCATGTTGTGTGCTCCTTTCTAGGAGATGCATTCCGCGCCGATTATACGTCGGGGCCGCCTGTGCGCAAGGACGACCCACGCAAACGGTGCAAAAAGCCGCCAGGCCGCCGAGGCCCGCCGAGGCCGCCAAAACTCGCAACTCGCCAGGGCTCCACTGCAGCTATACGGGCACGCAAGCGACCCCTTCCCTACTGCTTCTCCATCATCTCCTGGAGCTTTTTGAGGTCACTCATCTTCATGCCGCCGATGCCGGGCACGCCCATGCGCTGCTTGCGAGCCTTGACCTTGCCCTTACCCTTCTTGCCTTTCTTACCCTTCTTGGAGCGAGATGCATCAAGAGCCTCGGCCGCCGGCATCATCCGGCGCATCATCTTTTTGGCCTCGTTGTACTGCTTCATCATCTGGTTGACATCCTGAACGCTCACGCCTGCCCCGCGCGCAATGCGGATGCGCCTGCTACCGTTGAGAATGTCAGGATGGGCGCGCTCCTGGGCGGTCATGGAAAAGATGATGGTCTCCATGCGGTCAAGTGCACGCTCATCCACCTGACCTGCAGCCATAGCACGGTCGCCCCCGGGCAAGGCCCCGATGAGCTTGCCCACGCCCCCCATCCGCTTGACCTGCTTTTTGATTTCGAGGAAGTCATTCAGGTTCAGCTGGGCGCGCTGCATGCGCTCGGCGGTTTCGGCCTCAATCTCATCGGCGCGCACCTTCGCTGCCGTCTCGATCAGGCTCACCACATCGCCCATGCCCAAAATGCGCTTGGCCATGCGATCGGGATGGAACTGCTCCAGGCTATCAGGACGCTCACCCGCGCTGATAAACTTGATGGGCTTGCCTGTGACCTGCTTAAGCGACAGCGCACCGCCGCCGCGCGCGTCGCCGTCCATCTTGGACATAATCACGCCGTCAAAGTCCACGCGCTCGGCAAAGGCCTGGGCAACATTGACCACATCCTGGCCGGTCATCGCGTCCACCACCATGAGAATCTCATCGGGGTTGACGGCCTGCTTGATTGCCTGAGCCTCGGCCATCATCTCCTCATCCACATGGAGGCGACCCGCCGTATCCACGATCACCACGTCGCGCAGGTTATCGATGGCAAAGCGCACGCCTTCCTGGGCAATCTTTACGGGGTCTTTGCCCTCACCGCGATAGACTTTCACGCCTATCTCCTCGCCCAGGGTCGCCAGCTGATCGGCAGCTGCAGGACGATAGACATCGCAGGCTACCAAAAGGGGGCTGTGACCCTTGCCCTTGAGTACGTAGGCCAGCTTGGCTGCTGCCGTAGTCTTGCCCGCACCCTGCAGACCCGCGAGCATAATCACGTTGGGGATGCGACTTGATAGCTGAAGAGTGGCATCGCTTTCGCCCAGCAGGCGCGTCAGCTCATCGAGCACCACCTTGATGACGTTTTGTGCCGGCGTAAGCGAGTCAAGCACCTCAGCAGAAAGGCAGCGCTCCTTGGCCGAAGCAACAAAGGACTTCACAACTTTGAAGTTGACGTCAGCTTCAAGAAGGGCCATGCGAATCTCGCGCATGGCAGAATCGATGTCCTGCTCAGAAAGGCGCCCCTTGGATTTGAGGCCCGAAAAAATCCCCTGAAGGCGATCAGAAAGACTGTCAAACATAGGTGCTCCTGTCTCTCAATTAATTGCGAATTGAGGCACTTAGATGTAACGCGAGGTTACCCATACCGCGTTTTGCAGGAAGCTACGATCTTCCCAGGCTCCTTCTTCCCAAGGCGCTCGCATACTGTAATCCTCAACAAGACTATATTCAGAAGGCTTCGCTTTTCCTGCCTAACTTTCCACACTCACCGCCTCGTATCAAACATTGTGGCGAATAACCTCATCAAGTCCGGTAAAGGCGGCAACGCGCCCCATAACTTTAGCCATCATCTCATCGTCGAGCACCCCGGCGACCTCAAGGCATCCTTGTTGCTCATGCCATCCGAGATCAAGTGAGCGGATTCCTTCGACCTGAACGAAGCCACTTACCTCGTTCCCATCGGCTATCTTCACATGAAAAGGGTAGCCGTTATCCGTTGAAGTTATGGGGGCAACCAAGGTGAGTGCACACATGCGGTTTACCCGAAAAGGGCTGATCACCACCGCATAGTGCCATCCGGCAGGCTCGTGTCGATGTGAAGGATCAAAGTTAAGTCGAATCACATCACCATGCTCAAAGATGCTGATCATCTCCAAAGCTCCTTTTCTGCACCGTGCGGCTCGCTTTTCACCCACGGATCAGAAGCATCTTCCCGGCAACCCTGCCAGGAGGAAACGAGGTCATCAAAAGGAGCGAACTCGCATCTCACAGGGCGATGTTCCGATTGATTAAAGCGCAGGGTGATCATCCCGGGTTTCGACTCGACGGTGCAGACGTCGCCGATCGCAACCTGGGCATCCCTCATCACTTGTTTTGAAACATGGACCCCCTGACCTGTTCCCCATTTTGAAAGGGTGGTTGTAACCATCAGACCTCCTTTCTAATGTATATGACATATACATTACGGATGAACGTATCGCAAGGGGTATCTTAGTAGCTGAAATTGTATTCACCCGTAAGTTTGAGGCTTCGATATCTAACCTGCGTTTCCGGGTATAAAAAAGCGCCTGTTTTCCTGCTTGAGATTTACTTGAAAACAGACGCTGTGCACTGCTGTCACTCAGTTGTAAGGGCTGCTTGCAAAAGCGTATCAGAAGCAGCTCATCCATATCTTCAAAAATCCCTCCTGGTCAGATACGTGGTACCCAACAGGAGGGATTTTTGTGCATGCATGAACGCTGATGCTTGCTATCTGCTGTATTTCTCCTTGCGGCTATAAAGGATTGCACAGGTTAGCCCTGCGCCGGCCGCCAGCATAAGAGCAATCCAAAAGGCGATGTTGCTGGTATCGCCTGTCTGCGGAAGCGTGGTATTACCTGTCTGACCATCACTGGTTGAAATGGTAGCGCCCGTTGTTGTCTCCGTATCGGAGCTGTCGCTATCATCACCTGTCTGGTCGCCAGCGGTTGAAATGGCAGAGCTTGTCGTTGTTTCTGTGTTAGAGCTATCACTATCATTTGTCTGGTCCTCGCCAGTTGAAGCAGTAGCGCCCGTTGTCCCTGTGCTGGAGCTGTCGCTACTATCTGTCTGGTCGTCACCCGTCGAGGTGTCCGAATCCGGCGTTGTTTCTGTATCAGAGCTGCTGCTGTCATCTATCTGGTCTTCTTCGCCGGTCGAAGTATCCGGATCAGTTAGATCTGTGTCATCGCTGTCACCGTCGTCAAACTCATCTGGTGTTGTTCCGGTTGCGGGGATTATGAGCGTTTTTGTATCTGTGTAGCTGTTTTCGTTCCACTCAACGGTGGCCGTATAAACCCTCTGTCCGGCTTCTGCGGCGGTAGCTTCCGTCGTTGTTTCGGTAATATCGGCGGTCAATTCCTCTGTATGGGAAGAATCATTTCCGCAAATGAATGCTGCCGTTGCAACGGAATAGTCGTCTGCCCAGTTCCAAACAGGTTCGCTCCAGTCGATCTATCCCATGTAACCCATGACTTACTTAAGGAAGCGATAGTCTTTTGTGATTGCATGCAAGCCCCCCTAAGAACGCCCCGTATGGGCGAAGGCTTCACCTTAGAAAAGGGTCTCTTGGGTCCAGGCGTAGCAGAAGGTGCTGCGATGGATGGGGCACAGACCGTGAGTCTGGATGGCAGCGATGTGCTCGGCGCTGGCATAGCCCTTATTGCTCTCAAAATGATAGGCTGGCCACCTCTGGGCGTAGGTACGCATGAGAGCATCGCGCTCCACCTTGGCAAGAATCGAGGCTGCCGCGATGGAGGCGCAGCGGGCATCACCCTTGACCACGCTTTTCTCGCGCGGGTCGAGATGCAGGGGGTTTCCATCGAGTAAAACCGCGTCAGCACGCAGACCGCCCGCCTCAACCCTTGAAAGGGCACCCGCAAAGGCTTGGCGCAGGGCCTGAGCCATGCCCAGCTCGTCAATGACCGAGGCCTCCACGTGCTCGACCGCCCAGGCAAGGGCCACTTCCTTGATCTGGGCGGCTAGGATCTCTCGACGCTGTTCGGAAAGCTGCTTGGAATCATTGATGCCCGCAAGGCGCGGCGTATCGGGCAGAATTACCGCCGCTGCGCTCACCGGACCTGCCACCGGCCCGCGACCCACCTCATCAAGGCCCACAACCACGCCACCGCCTGCAAGCTCATGCTCAAAGGTGTAGAGCTGCTCCAGGCGCGTCGCTTCGGCATCCTTAGCATCAAGGCGGCGACGGGCGGCAGCTAAGGCCTGCTTCACGCCCTTGCGCTCATCGGCGGCAAGCGCACGGGCCAGTGCCTCATACCCAGCGCGGTCAACCCCCTGAAGCGCCGCGCGCAGCTCTGCCACCGTCCTCGCCATCGCCGCACCCTCTCATCCGCATCATCCAAGGTCACAGGCCACCAATACCAACCTGCGCAGGCCCACCTCAAGCCCGCATAAGCAAAAGGGCCGCAACCCTCGTTGCAGCCCCTGTGTTGCAGATTGAAAACCCTAGTTGTAGGCCTTCTCCTTGATTTTGGCAGCCTTGCCCACCTTGTCGCGCAGGTAGTACAGCTTGGCGCGACGAACCTTTCCTTGGCGCACAACCTCAATCTTATCGATCTTGGGCGAGTGTACGGGGAAGGTGCGCTCCACGCCCACGCCAAAGCTGATCTTGCGCACCGTGAAGGTCTCGCGGGAGTGATGGCCGTGGCGACGAATCACATCGCCCTGAAAGACCTGAATACGCTCGCGCGTTCCCTCGACGATGCGGTAGTGAACCCGCACGTTGTCGCCTACATTGAAGGGAGCAACGTCCCTGATTTGCTGCTGCTCAATGGCGCGAATGATGTCCATACTCGTTTCCTTCTTGTCGGTCTTGCAACATATGCCGCTTGAAGCGCAGTTTGGGGCGCAGCCTGAAGCGCATGGGCGCAGGCATCAGTTCAGCAATGCCATTCGGCCGAGCCTTTAAGGCCCTGGACTGCCTGGTACCGCGACAGAGGTCGGATGGAAACGCCGCGTTCTCCTTTGAGATGCCGCATACTCCGACGTGAACCGGACGCTCAAGAAGCCAACGCGGCAGTATAGCAAAACCACCCGAACTGGAGCCAACAAATACGCCTGCCATGAAAAGCCGATAACTCAATACAGAGACATCATCTGAGCGTATCCATCAGCCCGCCTATGCTCCTATAGCCCTATGCTCCTCCTCAGAACGCGCACGCGCTCCCTTCGCTGGGCGAGGACCCTCGTCACGGCAATACTTCCCACCGTAATGCAGAACATACCTGCGGCGATATAGTACAGGGTTTCTGATCTATTCCCGGCCATCGGAAGATCAAAGACATCTCCGTTTACGATCATGTAGCCAACATCGAGCCAGTAACCGTCCCCGCCGTCCATATACGACGGGTCCTTATCCGCCTCCTCAACATTGCCGGTAACCGGAATCACGACCTCGAAGGACTCAGCCAAAAGCGAGCTTCCCTCCACCGTGTTCAGCTCGGTGAGCCTGTAGGTGCCGGGTTCCAGATTATCGAAGACAAACTCTCCGTTCTCATCGGTTGTACCTGTGGCATATTCCGCCCACTCGGAGCCGTCCTCACTCAACACCTCGAGCAAAAACTCCACTCCCTCAAGCTCATCGCCAGCCTCGTTTTCCTTATAGAGCGTTATGCTCCCCGGGCGTATGAGCAGCCCGACATCGTTGTCGGAGTTTTTGTAGATGCCCTCACTCTCATCCAAGACAGCCGTATCGCGATCAAGAGCGATATCCCGTATGATCGCAGAGGTCAGCCAGTAGCCGATATCCTCATCCTCTTCGACAAGTTCTGCAATAGTTGCCTCGTCGTATTCTTCCCCCTGCTCGACCCCCTCCACGGTGGTGTAGATGCCCTCGCCGTGGGAATTGAGATCCTCATCGGTATCCGCCTCGCGCGGTGAGACGTCGAATTTCCCTATCGGCACATCATCGGATTCAAGCTCAAAGCGCACCGCATAGGTTCCGGAAGGGATTCCGCTAAAGGAGTAGGAGCCGCCCGCAGATGCCGACGCCGTTACGGCAAAGGTCAGGCTCGTATCCGAAAAACCGAATTGCGCGGCGCTTACCGTGAAGGTATTCGAAACATCATTCCCGCTTAAGAAGGTCTCCACCGCCACATAGCTGCCATCTTCGTCTTCCACATATAGATATTCGCCTGCATCCTCGTCGTACCACATCAGGTAGGCATACAGTCCTGCAAGTTCGTCTTCGTCTGCCGTGAACTCCTCAGCATCCTGAATGCCGTCGCGGTTACGATCCAGCCAGCGTATTCCCTCTATCACTCCGTCCAGATAGTTTACGACAACAAGGGCTCCGGTCTCCTCATCAATCAATGAGGTTTCAGATGTTTCGATTGGTTGCCGTGTTCCGGGATCTACATATGTTACAACCCAAGCACCGTTGTCCCAATATATCTCCACCATCCTGCGGTCGGTTTCCTGGAATCCGTCTGGAGTTTTCGCTTCCTCTATCCAGTAGGTCGTATTCAAACTCAGCCCGTCTATCCTTATGCTTCCGTCGTCACCGCTGGTAAATACCTCCGCCTCGCTCTTGTCAAGTATCCATTCCACGGATCCGTCATCGTTATAGCTTAGGTAATGGAACTCCGCATCATCCTCAAAGCGGGAGACGATAAATCCCGCACCCGCCAGCTCCGCACCGGTATCGTCCGTTTTGAGAATATCGACATACATGGTGTTGGTAAAGGAAAGCACCCCTTCCTCTGCCCCCTGCCACGTAAAATCAATTTCCGTTCCGTCGGAGTTGTACCATTGCACGTTGGTCACAGTTGCCGTCTGAGCATCACCTGTGCCGGAAACCACGATGGTGACGATGTAATAGCTATCGTCATAGGATACGTAAGCATAGCTCGGCTCCGTCGTTTCCCGAACCATAAGATAATAGGTTCCACCTGCGACATCTCCGTCGATCATGATGTACAGGGAGTCGGATGTTGTACTTGATACGGAATTACCTTCCGGATCAAAGGTGATGGTAGGCACGATACAAGAGAAACTGGACGGTAGAGCCGTCGAAACCCATGAAGTGCCGCCTGTGGACCTTTCCGCTCCCGTCACTTCAAAATTGAACTCGTAGCTGCCTTTCTGGCTGTTCCATCCGAGCAGGGTTTTCTCAAGATTAAGGGGGATTCCGAACTTATAGGTGCTGTTGATTAGGGTAACTGTGGTTATGGAACCCGCCGCAGTTGTGGGCCTTGTTACCCCAGCCTCAAAGCTGGTTCCGTCAATATCGCCGGCTGTCCCGGTTTGCAGCGTGATGCTGCCACTGCCCTCAGTACGTACGGCTTCACCGAGCGCATATGTTCCCGATACATAGCTTCCACTTGGATTGCCTTGCCCATCAAGCACGACAAAACTCTGTTCAGCGCTGTAGACAAGATAATAGCTGCCCCCATCCACCTCGTAGAGCGCAAAGCTACTT
The DNA here is from genome assembly GCA_964438035.1 of uncultured Slackia sp. Classification (GTDB taxonomy): domain Bacteria; phylum Actinomycetota; class Coriobacteriia; order Coriobacteriales; family Eggerthellaceae; genus Slackia. Next base: position 16,771 of record CAYTIS010000004.1, on the reverse strand, counting down.
CCGGTAAGTATGGGAAGCTCAAACGACTCGCCCACCTTTATGGTGGCAAATCCGTCGGTGAATTCCAATCCACCATATGTCCCGCTCACCGGCTCAGAATCTACCTCGAGATATATGCCAAATTCGGCGTCTTCCGAAAACGTCGATCCCCTGCTCGCCTCTTTTTCAAGTACCAGGGTGCTGAGCATGTCTTCATCTACAACGTTTTGTATTCGAACCACGTTTGCCGAACTGCCGGAATAGGCGGAGCTGCTCACAATATAGTAGTTGCGGCCGTCGATAGTAAGCGTCCCGCTGTTAGTCCCCTGAAGATTACCGAATAAAACATTCGCAAACTGTTGATAATAATCAACATCAATGAGCTCTTGAACATAGTAGCTTACATTTTCCGGAATGTCTTCAAATACCGCGTACTGCCCGTCTTTGAGGGTAAACAGAGCGTCGCTTGCCAGCGTTCCCGTTTCGATCGGGGCGTCTGTACTCGTGCTATATATCGTGTAGGTGTAGCCTTCGAAATCAACAGCATCTCCATCGCTGTCTGTACCGACAAGCCGCATCAGGTATTCCATATCCCCCAGATAGGAACTAACCGCACTGCTGCCCGAAGTCGTGACATCCTTTTGTACCGTCAGGGAGTTTGCCTGCAGGGTAGCAAGGTTGAAGGAGATGGAGCAGTTGGAACCGCCGGCACCTCGCTCCATATAGAAAAAGGCGAAGCTGTGAGTGGTGTAGTCCCTGAGGTAGTAATGCCCGTCATCACCTTGGTAGAGGTTTTCTTCTATATAGGCGGTATCGCCTAATTCGCTGTAGGCCTCGTAAAGCAGATCCCCCACGTAGTATTCCACATTGGTGCCAACGCCTGAGGCAGTGGTACTGCCATCTACCATGTAGACCTGCGAATATGTTACGGTTCCCTCACTAAAGTCGATATCCCCGCTGACCTTTCCGTGAATTCCTCCGATATCCATAATAAGGACGTCGTCGATAAACACCCACACATCGTCGTCTCCGCTAAAGGAGAAGGTCATCGGCGCATCATTTGTCACCCCGCCACTCGGCATCATGAATTCCGTCGTGATTTTCATCCCGAAGTGGTAGTTGTAGGTGCTATTGCTTAATGCATCAAAGGGAAGGAAGTACGCTCCGCTGCTTCCGGGAGTTCCATTCGCTTCGCCATAGACGGTGAAGTAGTCATCGTAGCTGGCGGGATTGCTTAAGCCATTGGGATTGATTGTCGCAAAATTGTCATCCGAATCGTAGCTGTACGTGCCGGTAGTCTCATCATAGGTGAACAGACCATCCAGACCCTCAAAGGCGGTAACAGCAGAGTCGGTCACGCCCCCGAATAAGGTGGCAAGGCTGTGGGTATCTCCATCATCGGTGCTGAGCCATATGTCATCGGTGAGCACCGGATACCCGTCCGACAACATGGATTCCACTATCCCCTGAAAGGCCGCACTATCGCTGGCCGACGACCAATAGTTGTACCAATAGCTCAAATTTTGGCTATTGGTCAAACCAGTGTTGCCTCCGTAAAACACCAAATACTTGCTTCGTGAACTCGTGGCCTCATGGTTTATGGTCGAGGAGTCGTAGTCGTAAAGCGAGATATTTACCCCTGCAGCACTGGTTGAAACCGTATCAATCGCGTTGTCGGTGAGTGGCACAATCGCGGACGAATTGCTGTCCAATGAGTCTATGGCGGATACGGACGCGGACGTCTCCTCTCCCTGCACCGTCACCACGACATAGGGGTACGAAGCGGCATAGGTGTAACCCGAAAGGCTTGCCTGCAGGATATAGTCCCCAGCCACGTCGCCATCGTAATCGCCCGTCCACTCAACGGGTATCTCAACGACTGCCCCTGTTATCACTCCGTCTTCATCGCAGGCATACCAGGCAGCCTCAGATTCCCCCCATGAGCCGTACACACGATAGGCCACTTCGGAGCCATCGTCGTAGGTAAGGGTATAGACAACGGTTTCGCCCTTCGCGTAGAGCTCATCCGCTCCTTCGGGCGCTTCGTATCCGTAATCGACGGAGCCCTCGGCCGCGCCTGCCGACACGGCCTCGTCGGGATTTACTTGAGTGAACTCCGCTTCCTCAAGCTGGGAGGCGTCCATCTCCACCACGGCACGAAGCGTAGTCGGCAGGTCCACGTCCTCAAAAGATGTGCCCTCCTCAACCTCGGCGGTATAGACGGGGCTTGTCTGCTCGAAACTCGTTATCTTGGTAGGCTCCGACACATCCATCTGAGCCACCGCTTGAATCACGAACGTCAGGGCAAAGATACAAACAATACCCCCCCCCAGGAGGGCTTTTTGGAAGCCGTGTAATGATGCGAACATGCTCGCTCTCCTCTGAAGTAACATATTTAGATAAAAGTAGTGCTTTATGAAATAAGTATCAAAATCTCTTAAGAACTCTAGTATTAGTTAAGATACGTATTCACAGCGTATATCTTATTATCTGTCGAAACAAGCAGAGGAAACTATTACGTTTGTAATCGTCAGGATTACGAGCCGCTCGGCGAAGCCCACTAGGCGGAGCCGGCGGGCTTGTCCTGCGAAGGGGTCGGCTGCGCAGGATTCGCAGGCTGCTCAGACGTTGGTGACACGGGCTGCACGGGGCTCACCGGTTGGGCCGGTGCGACCGGCTGAGCAGGCTGAACCGGAGCGGCAGGTTGCTGCTGGGTCGGCGCAAACGGCTGGACTGGCTGCTGAACTGCGGGAGCAGCAGCTGATTGAGTGGGCATGATAGGCTGCTGGCCATAGCCCTGCTGTGGAGAGGAAACAGGCGCATACCCCTGCGGGGCAGCGTAAGTCTGGGGCGTGCCATAACCCTGCGAAGCGGCATAGCCCCAAGCCTGCTGGGAAGCGCCGAGATTTTGGGCTGCCTGGCGCAGACGACCTGCATACACCGCATTCACAATCAAAAGAACACAGGCAATGAGGTTAACCGAGAGTCCCGTGCAGATAGCACCGGCAATAGACCACCCCATGATGTGACCCGCCTTCTGAGGGTTGCGGCAGTCACGCACGCCAAAGATGCCAGCGACAAGGCCCACAGCAGAAAGCGCAATCCCTATCACTGCGAAAACTGTCAGGATAGTAAAGACGCCTGACACCGCGCTCGCGGTTTCCCCCGCATCCAAGGAATAATACCCATCCAAGCCATTGCTGAAACCATAGTCATCACGATAGATCACGTAGGACTCGAAGATGGACGCGTCGGAGGTAAACGATCCGATCGCTGCGAAAATGAGCAAGAACAGGAGGTAAAGGAGGATTCCCAAGCTGGCGAAAATGATGGTGGCGATACTCACGGCGCGCACGGTGTTGATGTTGGGGTCTTGCATGAGCGAACCTTTCTCTTAGCGGATGCGACTTGCGAAGCCGGACGCGGCCATTCTAGCCAAGGGCTTGTGCCCATCGCGTCCGCCACGCAGCCTCTTTACCGTACCGCAGCCAAACCTTTACCCAACCGTAACCGAAGCACCAAGCCAAACGAGCGCGAAGCTAGGCTGGCAAGATGACCGATAGCGCAGGTGACAAGGCAGATTAAGCCACAAGCTAGCGAATGCCGGGCAGGCCAAAGTCGGCGAGCAGGGCACGCTCGCGATCCTCCATCGCCTCGGCCTCCTCCTCGGAATGCACGTGATCCCATCCGCACAGGTGGAGCAGGCCGTGCACCAAAAGCACGCACAGCTCCTCCTGAGCAGTGGTGCCAAAGCGGCTTGTCTGGGCGCGTGCCACATCTGAGGCAATCACGATGTCACCGAGCAAAAACGGCGCGCCCTCGGGAGCAGCGCCCGCATGGGAGTCAAAATCGTCATCAAAACCGTCGCATTCAAAGGAAAGCACGTCGGTGGGTCGGTCAATCCCGCGAAACTCCCGGTTGAGACGGTGAACCTCCTCATCGGTGGTAAGCGTAATGGACACCTCGGTCGTATCCGGACAGCCCTCCTGAATGAGTACGTGGCGCGCCAAGCCCTCAATATCCACGCCCTCAGCGATGTCGGCACCATGCTGTATGTCGAGAGCAATCTGCATGCGTCCCCCCTCTTCTTCAGAGCCGCAGCCCCTCTTCTCTAAACTCTTCTTCAAACGTCCCCATCTCCCGTCGCCCTGCACCTAAAAGCTACGCCGCGCACCCAATCCTCCGCATTCGTAGAGGACGAGGGCGGGGGCAAGCAGGCCCGCTGTCTCAGTGCGCAGGATGGTGCGGCCAAGCGTCACCGGCCAGGCGCGCGGGGTGGCCGTGAGCAGCTCTACCTCGGCCGCTTCAAGACCTCCTTCCGGCCCCACCACCACGGCGATACGGGCGTCACGCACGTCGGTGATGGCGCACGCGGCCATCCCCCGCTCAAGGGCCTGGGCGATCGTGGAGGTGGCCGGACACTCCTCCCAGCACACAAGCACGCAGGTGGCACCCGCAATTGCCTGGACCGCCTGCCTCACGCTCATCGGCTCGCCCACCTCGGGCACATCGGTGCGCCCGCTTTGCATCGCAGCCGACTTGGCGATAGCCTGCCAGCGCTTCACCCGCGAGGCGGCCTTGGCCTCATCAAGCTTGACCACGCAGCGGGCGCTCGCCAGGGGAATGAAGCCTGCCACCCCAAGCTCGGTGGCGTGGCGAATCACCTGATCCATCTTGTCGCCCTTGGCAATACCCTGCACCAGCAAAACTGCAGGCCCCTCCTGCTGGGCATCCAAGCGCTGGGCGATGCGCACCTCAATGTCGTCGCCCGTAAGGCGCACCACCTCGCACTCGAAGCAATCACGCGCACCGTCCACCACGCTGATGTGCTCGCCCACAGCAAGGCGCAGCGCGCGGGCATGCCTTCGGTCCTCGGGCGTAAGGCGCAAGCGAAAGACGGGCGCGCGCTCCTGGGCCAAGACCTGGTTGTCCAAAAAGAAATGATGGAGTGCCACCAGGGCCTCCTCTCAAAGGCTTATGAGGGCAATGAAGGCGGGCACGTAGACGATGCCCCCCACCACAAGGCTCATGCCTGCGGTGATGAGGGCGGCTCCCGCCGCGCAGTCCTTGGCCCGCTTGGCCAGGGGATGTAGCTGGGGCGAAGCCAAGTCAACGGCAGCTTCAAGGGCGGTATTGGCCGTCTCCATGGCCAGCTGCAGCCCAATACACACCACCACAGCGGCCCAGCCCCAGGCGGGCACCTGAAGCACAGCACACAGCAGCAGGGCCACGACCGAAAAGGCGCCGTCAATCTTGAAGTTGCGCTCCCGTGCGGCCTCGCGCACCCCACAGGCGGCATAGTAAAAAGAGCGGGCCAGCGACTTGTTCGGCTTTTCGGGAGAGGCCTGCTCAAAAGCCCTTTGTCCTGCGATGCCGCCTGGCTCTTCGCTCATAGCACAACCTCCACCAGCTCTCCCACACCTGCCCCCTCAGGAGCCTCAAGCGTATGATAGCTCTCCGTGGTGGCAACACCACCCGTCTCCACCAGGGCAAGCTCGCGCGTGCCTGCCCGACGCTTTAGGTCGGCGGCGGCCAGGTGGCGCCCCAAATCCTCTAGACGCTTGGCGCGCTCGGCCTTGATCTGGGCAGGCACCTGGTCAGTGCGGGCGGCCGCAGGCGTGCCTTCGCGCATCGAGTAGCGAAACACGTGCATTTTGGAGAAGCGGCAGACCCGCGCCATCTCCTCGGTGGCCTCAAAATCCTCCTCGCTCTCCCCGGGAAAGCCCGCAATCACGTCGGTGGAAAGCGAGAGGCTTGGCACGGCCTCATAGAGGCGCTCCACCAGGGCGCGGTAGTGCTCGGCGCGGTAGGGACGGCGCATCTCGCGCAAGACCTTGGATGAGCCGGACTGGAGGGGAAGGTGCAGGTGGCGGCAGATGCGCCCCTCGGCTGCGCGCAAAAGGCTGATGAGGTCATCGCTCACATCGCAGGGCTCAATGGAAGACACCCGAAAGCGTAGGTCCTCGCAGGCCTCAAGCAGACGGCGTAAAAGACCAGAAAGGCTTGCGCCCTCATAGGAGTACGAGCCTAGGTTGATGCCGGTGAGGACAATTTCGCGTGCGCCTGCCTGGGCTAGGCGCACAGCCTCATCAAGAACTTCAGAGACGGGGCGCGACCAGGCCTGGCCACGGGCCACATGCACGATACAAAAGGAGCAAGCGTTATTGCAGCCATCCTGAACCTTGAGGCCCACCCGCGTGGGAAAGCCCTCCCCCACCCGCGTGGGTACAGCCGCGCGATCATGTCCACAAGAAGGGCGAATAAGAGAGGGTTGCGAAGGTGAAGGTGACAGCGATGAGGGGGCGTCTGCCGTTGATTGCGAAACGGGAGATGAAGCTGGCAAACGATGCGATGTGCGCTGTCCATCCCCTGCAAGCTGCCCAAGCACCTCAAGCATGCCGGGCTTCGACACCACCTGCACGCGTTCATCCATGGCGCGAAACGTCTCGGCATCCAAGGCTGCAGCACAGCCGGTCACCACTACACGGGCGCCCTGATTGGCGCGCAGGGCCTGGCGCACCGCCTTGCGGGTCTTTTTTTCCGCCTCACCCGTAACCGCGCAGGTGTTCACGATGATCACATCAGCCTCACGAGCCGGCACCGCCCGCTTGCCCTGGGCCAAAAGCCGGGCTGCAAAGTCATCGCTTTCTACACGGTTGACCTTGCAGCCCAGATTCAGCACATGAAAGCTGCGCATCAGTTAAAGGCATCCCGAAGCTTTTGCAGGGGGGTGCGAGGAGCCGACACTTCCTCTCCAAACTCAAGGGCCACCTTCTCCAGCAGCTCGCGCTGCTTTTTGGTGACGCGTTTGGGAATCAGCACGTTGATGTGCACGTACATGTCGCCGCGCGAGTCGTCGTTGAGGCGCGGCATGCCCATCCCCTTCACGCGCACCACCTGCTCATTTTGGCAACCCTCGGGGATGCGTACCTGCACCCGCTCGTCCTCGTAGATGCCGTCGATCTCAATCTCGGCACCCAAGGTGGCCTGAATGAAGCTTATGTTGGCGCGGGCGTGCAAATTGTCGCCCTCGCGCTCAAAAAACTCATGGGGTTGGATGCGGCAGGTCACGATGAGGTCACCCGCCTTGGCCCCGTGCATACCGGCCTCGCCAAAGCCGCTCACACGCAGCTGCTGACCCTCGCGGATACCGGCGGGCACCTCCACAGTAACGTGCTGACGATCAGGGATGCGGCCCTGACCCTCGCACTCCTCACAGGGATGATCAATCACCTTGCCGGTGCCGCTGCAGGCACGACAGGTGCTGGCCGTTTGCATGTCGCCCAAAAAGGTGTGCTGAACCGACACCACGCGACCCCGGCCGCCACACTCGGGGCAGTCCACCTCGCGCGCACCCTCGCCCATGCCCGAACCCCCACAGGTCTCACAGGGGGCCAAGCGATCATAGACAATCTCTTTTTTAGAGCCCGCAGCCACCTCTTCGAGAGTCAGGCGCAGGCCAACGCCCATGTCACGGCCTTCCTTGCGCACGTTGGTGCGCCCCCCGGCCGTGCCACCAAAGAAGCTGGAGAACAAATCTCCCATGTCAAAGCCGCCACCGAAAAGATCCTCGAAGTCCACGTAGGATGGCCCGCCCCCGGGTGCCCCACTGGCACGCGGGATGGTGCCAAAGCGGTCGTACTGAGCGCGCTTGGAAGGATCGGAGAGCACATCATAGGCCTCGTTGAGCTCCTTAAAGCGCTCCTCAGCATCGGGTGCCTTGTTCACATCGGGGTGAAGCTCGCGCGCCTTGCGGCGAAACGCCTTGCGCACCTCATCGTCGGTGGCGTTTTTGGCCACGCCGAGAACCGCGTACAGGTCTTTGGCCATGTTTGAGCCTTTCTAGCCTCAGAGGTCTTGCAGCGCGCTGCGCGCGGCGCGGACGGCGCGGATGACCTTCGAATAATCCATACGAGTGGGACCAATCACGGCCACGATGCCCTGGGCATCAGCCGGACCGTACTGTGCGGCCACCACCGACACGCCCGTCAGCTGACTGGCACCGTTTTCGCTGCCGATACGCACGCCCAAAGTGCCATCCTCGGCCACATCGTCAAAGAGATGCATGAGCACGGTGTCATCTTCCAGCACCTCCAAAACGGGCAGAGCAGCTGCCGTTTGACGAAACTCCGGCTTGCTCAAAAGCGAGGAAAGGCCCAAGCGGTGGGTGCGCAGGGCATCGGCCTCATCAAGACAGGCAATCAGCTCCTCCAAGACCGCCTGGGCAAGCGGGCTTGAAAGGGTGTCGTAGGTGCTGCGAACCCCCCCGTCCCTGCGAATTTCATTGAGGGAGTGCCCGGAAAACAGCGTGTTGAGGGTATTTTGGACAGCAGCCAGCTCTTCGCTTGAAACGGGCTCGGCAAAATCAACCGTACGATTGAATACCTGGCCGCTTTCGGTCACCACCACCATGAGCATGCGGTAGTCCGAAAACGAGACAAGCGACACCTGCTTGACCGAGGCCCCCAGAATGGAGGGCGCGGCCACCACCGACAGGCAGTCGGTGAGACGGGCTAAGGCGGCGGAGGTCTTTTCCATGAGGTCGTCCAGCTTGGTGGCGGCCTCGCGCACCTCATCGAAGACGGCATCAGCGGATTCGTCGCCGAACTCCTGGGTCAGAAGATCGTCCACGAACGCGCGATAGCCCGCATCGGTGGGGATGCGCCCGGCTGAGGTATGGGGCGAGGTCAGATAGCCCTCATCCTCCAAAACCGACAGCTCATTGCGCACGGTGGCCGGAGACACGCCCAGGCGGTAGCGATCCACCAGCGTGCGCGAACCCACCGGCTGGGCGCTGGCGATGTACTCCTCGACAAGAGCCTGGAGAACCTTGTGTCTGCGGTTCGAGAACAACGGGGCAAAGCCTTTCTGCGCAACAGCATGCGTGGCCCCGATGCACAATGCACCGGGGCCGCATGAGAGTGAAACGAACAGATTCTAGCAGCCCTGAAGCGGGAGTGCTAATGCGAAGCTAAAACGTCACGCTTCCGCCATGATACGACAGGCGAGCCTAGACCAGGCGAACGGATGAGCGCGACGGCAGGAACGGTAGCGAGGCGGGGACGCGACGGCGAGAGCGGCGAGGGTGCCGGCGGGGGCGGTGGTGAGAATGGAAGGGCTCCGTCATCGTCAGAGACAGGTGGCCTGGTCAAGCAGTCGGTCTAGCACGGCGTTGAAATCGGCCAGGGTGGTGC
>CAYTIS010000004.1:0-7498 GCA_964438035.1 uncultured Slackia sp. | reverse complement strand
GTGGCCTGGTCAAGCAGTCGGTCTAGCACGGCGTTGAAATCGGCCAGGGTGGTGCAGGAGGCCAGGTCGGCGCGGGCACGGGCGGCACCAGGAATGCCATGAAGGTACCACATGACGTGCTTGCGCATATATACAAGGTGGTTGCCCATCCGACTTGCAAGCGCTTCTGCATGGCGGCGTGCCATGGCTACCCGCTCGGCCACCGTCGGCAGCTCAGGCTCGGGCAGGTTTGCCAGGGCCGCCTTAGCCTGGCGAAAAATCCAGGGGTTTCCCTGAGCTGCCCGCGCAATCATGACGGCATCGCAGCCCGTCTGGGCAACCAAGGCGGCAGCATCGGCCCCGCACTTGACATCGCCATTGCCAATCACCGGCACACTCACGGCCGCCTTCACACGGGCCACCACATCCCAGTCGGCCGCGCCTGTGTAGAGCTGAGCGGCCGTGCGCCCGTGGACGGTGAGGGCAGCAGCCCCCGCCTGCTCCATCATGCGGGCAAAATCCACGGCGATGTCCTCACCTGCCGCGTATCCCTTGCGGAACTTGACCGTTACGGGATGAGACACCGCCGCGCTCACCTGGGAAACAATCGCACGGGCCAAGGCGGGCTCTTGCATGAGAGCACAGCCATCGCCTTTGCGGGCAATCTTGCGGGCAGGGCATCCCATATTGATATCGATATAGGCCAGGGTCTCGCCCATCTGCTCTTCTACCCAGGCGGCCTGACGCGCCATCACCTCGGGTTCGTGGCCAAAAATCTGCACCGCCACTAGATGCTCTCCGAAAGCCACATCAAGCAGGTGGCGCGTCTTTTCGTTAGCAAAGGAAAGCGCCTTGGACGACACCATCTCGGTATAGGCCAAATCCGCCCCGATCTCACAGCACAGAGTGCGAAAGGCAAGGTCGTTCACCCCGGCCATGGGGGCCAAAAGCACGGGGACGGAGTGCGAAGAGGTAGAGGCAGCTCCGTCAACCTCATCGGCCCCCTGTACCCCCTGCGCAGCACCCAGCAGGCTATGGAGCCAGTTCATAAATCCTCCCGTACAGCTCATTTCCCAAAAGCCAGCCTCCCAGGGTGGGTACGTAGCGGCCATCTTGATGGCGCACCAGACTGTCTCTGACAAGGCCGCGAAACACCTCGATCACCCCAGGCAGCAGCAGGGCCACCTGCCGCACCTCCTGCTCGGACACGCCCCGGCACATGCGCATCTTCATCATCAGATCCTCGGCGAGCATCTGGCGGCGGTCAAGCTCGTCAACTATCTGGCCGTCCTGCGTGCGCACCCGCTTGCTGGCATTTTGCGTCATACTCACCGCCGAGGTCCCCAATCCCACATACGGAAGCCCTGTCCAGTAGGCCTTATTATGGCGGCACTCATAGCCCTCCTTGGCATAGCTGGCCACCTCATAGCGAGTGAAGCCGGCTGGACCCAGCTCATTGGGAGCCATCCCCATCATGAGGGCCTCGTGCTCTTCGTTCACCTCTTCCATCTGGCCCGATTCCACCATGCGCTGAAAGGGGGTGCCCTCCTCAATGGTAAGGGGATACACGCTCACATGCGTCACGTCCAGCTCTACGGCGCGACGAAGGTCGGCCAAAAACATGTCGGGGGTCTGACCGGGAATGCCGCACATAAGGTCAATTGAGACGTTGTCGAAGCGCTCCTGCGCCTCGCGCACGGCCTGCTCGGCGCGGGCGGCATCGTGGACGCGATCCATGGTTTTGAGCAGCCCATCGTCAAAGCTTTGCACGCCGATAGACAGGCGGTTCACACCCAGCGCGTAGATGTCGCGAATGAGGGCCGGGGTGAGCGACTCGGGATTGGCCTCCATGGAACATTCCACGTCAGGCGTGAGATTCATGGATATACCCAGGGCATAGAGCAGCGATGACAGACGCTTTTGCCCCACATAACTGGGCGTGCCCCCGCCCAGGTAGACGGTTTTGATATGGGCCAGATCGCCTTCCTTGGCGTGTCGGCGCAGCTCCCTGATCAGATGGTCGATGTACTCGTCAATCTCGGGCGCATCGGATCTCACGGCCTTGGTGGCAAAGTCGCAGTAGGCACAGCGATGCTTACAAAATGGCAGGTGAATGTAGAGCGCCTGATAAGGATCGTGCAGCATGCGCATCCTTTCGTACGCGATGGAATATGAGTCCGCATGGCGGGCAGGGCTGCTCTGGCGACAAGCTTCGCCCTACGGCCCTACGACAGCATCACCGCCAGGGCACCCAAGGCTACCAGGGCAAACACTGCAAAGGCGGCGATGACAAGCACGACGACTAGGGCCGCCTTGGCCCCGCAACCCATCTGGGCACCCTCGCGCTCAGCCGCTGCCTTTTTCTCGTCGAAGGGATCGTCCAGCCAGTCGTACTGATCGTTCTTCTCCATTACTCATCCACCTTCAAAATCGCCATGAAGGCCTCCTGCGGAACCTCCACGTTGCCAATGGCCTTCATGCGCTTTTTCCCGGCCTTCTGCTTTTCCAAAAGCTTGCGCTTGCGGCTGATATCGCCGCCGTAACACTTGGCCAGCACGTCCTTGCGCTTGGCCCGCACGGTCTGGCGTGCCAAAACGCGCCCGCCCACGGCCGCCTGAATGGGCACCTCAAACATCTGCTGAGGAATGATGCCCTTGAGCTTTTCGCAGAGCACCCGACCCCGATCGTAGGCCTTGTCCTTGTGCACGATAAACGACAGCGCGTCCACCGGCTTGCCCGACAGCAGGATGTCGAGCTTTTGCAGGGCACCGGTCTTGTACCCGTCGAATTCGTAGTCCAAGCTGGCATAGCCCTTCGTGCGGCTTTTGAGCTGGTCGAAATAGTCCAAAATCAGCTCTGACGAGGGGATTTCCCAAATCTGCTCCACCGTGGTAGACGACAGATAGGTCATGGTCTTAAAGGTGCCGCGATGAGACACGGTGAGATCCATGACCGCACCCACGTAGTCAGGCGGAATCATGATGGTGGCCTTGAGATAGGGCTCTTCGATGTGATCAATCCGCGCAGGATCGGGCATGTCCTGGGGCGAATGCAGGCTTACCATCTCGCCGTTGGTCAGATAGACATGGTACTCCACACTGGGAGCGGTGGCGAGAAGGGCCAGGTCAAACTCGCGCTCCAAGCGCTCCTTAATGACCTCCATATGCAGCAGGCCTAAAAACCCCACGCGAAACCCAAAGCCCAGCGCGTGGCTGGTCTCAGGTTCCCATACCAGGGCCGGGTCATTGAGCGAGAGTTTTTCCAGGGCCTCTTTGAGGTCTTCATACTGGTCAGAATCGATGGGAAACAGGCCCGTGTACACCATGGGCTTGGCTTCGCGATAGCCCGGCAGGGGCGCTGTCTCCCCGCCCTTGGCGCTGGTGACGGTGTCCCCCACGCGCACCTGGGAGACGTCTTTGAGGCCGGTAACCACATAGCCCACCTCGCCTACCGACAGCTCAGGCAGGGCCTGCTCGGCGGGGCGGCGCGCACCCACCTCCTCCACCAGAATCTGGGTTTTGGCATTGACCAGGCGCACCTCATCGCCCTTTTTAATCGAGCCGTCCATCACGCGAATGAGAGCCACCACACCCCGATAGGGGTCAAAATAGGAATCGAAAATGAGGGCACGCAGGGGGGCTGTGGCATCGCCTTCAGGGGCGGGAATCATATCCACCACGGCCTCCAGCAGCTCAGCTACGCCCTCACCGGTTTTACCGCTGGCCAGAATTGCGTCGTCAGCCAGGATGGCCAGGCCATCTTCGATCTCAGCCTTAACGCGGTCAGGCTCGGCCGAGGGCAGGTCAATCTTGTTGATAAGGGGGATGATTTCGAGATCCGCGTTCATGGCCATCATGGCGTTGGCCACCGTCTGGGCCTCCACACCCTGGGTGGCATCCACCACAAGTACCGCACCCTCACAGGCGGCCAGACTGCGGCTTACCTCGTAGGTAAAGTCCACGTGACCGGGGGTATCGATGAGGTTGAACTGGTATTCCTGGCCATCCTGCGCGCGATACATCACGCGCACGGCCTGACTTTTGATGGTGATGCCGCGCTCCCGCTCGATGTCCATGGAGTCAAGCAGCTGCTCGGCCATGTCACGCTTGGCCACGGTACCCGTCAGCTCCAAAATGCGGTCGGAGAGGGTGGATTTGCCGTGGTCGATGTGGGCGATGATGCTGAAGTTGCGGATGTATGCGGGGTTTGTCGCCATGCCCTGCCTTTTCTGTAATCGAAACGCGGTATGCGGCCTTGCGGCCCTTATGCCAAATGACGGCATTTTAGACGAGCAGGACGGCACGTACTACATACCGGCCCTGTGTTGCACGGGTTTTTCGCATGGATGGGGATGTGCGCAAGGTCACGACTCGATATGCTGGTCGATAAGACGCTTGAGTTCGTCGATTCCCGTGCCCTTTTCAGAGGAGACAGCCACGACTGCCACCTGCTCAGGCAGGGCAAGCTGGGAGCGCAGGGCGGCGGTAGAGCGGCTCACCTGCGACTTGCCGAGCTTGTCGGCCTTGGTCTGCGCGATGATGAAGGGAAGGCCAACTTCCTGGAGAAAGCTCACCATCTGCTCGTCAAGCGCGGTGGCGGGATGGCGCACGTCAACCAGAGACACCACCAGGGCAACATCGCGATCTTGGCGGAAGTAGCCCTCAATCATCGCGGCCCAGCGCGCCTTTTCAGCCTTGGACACCTGCGCGTAGCCGTAGCCTGGCAGATCAACAAAGTCGGCGGCATCGGCCTCAAAAAAGTTGATGGTGGAAGTCTTGCCTGGGCGCGAGGAGACCTTTGCCAGATGCCTGCGGTTAAAGAGCCTGTTCAGAAGCGAAGACTTACCCACGTTGGAGCGGCCTGTAAAGCAGACTTCGGTCCGGCACGAAGGCGGCAGCTGCTCAGCGGTGCCATAGGCGGCGGCAAACCGCACATTGTGGTAGTTCATGAACTCCTCGTTTTCTCGCTCGCAGACCAACGCTCGGCAGACGCTCAAGGGGTGGGCGAACATTCATCCTAGCCGATTGCTCCGCCTGCCCCGGGCAAATCCCCACATTCACCACGCTGGTTAGTGCCTGGCCAACACCTGGCCAATGGCCGGCGTGAAACTCGATTCGTGAACATTTTCATGGAAATTTCACGCCGTCCCCACCTTTTCTTTGACGAGGCGCGGCCACACCCCTATACTGGGCAGTCGCTGTGTGCGATGCGGGCCTGACCACATGCCCGTCGCGCCCCGGCCTTTGGCCACGGCGTATGCACCCAGCACGCGGCACAAGGCCGCAAGCGGAGCGCGCTCCGCCCCACACCCCGTTCATGGAGGAAAGAACTGTGGCAAACATCAAAAGTCAGAAGAAGCGTATCCTAACCGCCGAAAAGGCCCGCAGGCGCAATCGCGCCTACAAGGCCGCTCTCAAAACCGCCGTGCGCCGCGTGCGTGAGGCCGTGGAAGAGAAGGATGGCATCAAGGCCTATGTGGCGGCCCAGGAGGCCTGCCGTCTGCTCGACAAGGCTGCTGGTAAGGGCATCATCCACAAGAACCAGGCTGCCAATCGCAAGAGCGGCGTGATGCAGCTGGCCAACACGATTGTCACCCCTGAGGATATCGCCAACGCCCCAAAGCGCGAAAAGCGCGTGCCCGAGGCAAAGGGCGGCAGCAAGAAAGCTGCCAAGAAGGCTGAGAAACAGGCCGCCTATGAGGCAGCTGCTGCCGAAAAAGCCAAGCGCCGCGCCGCCACACTCAAGCAGGAGAAGGCCGCACACGAGCGCAAAGCCAAAAACGCCGACGCCGAGTAGTCGCCCCCCTCATCCTTAAACAAGCACAAGCCCGAAGCCCGCAGGATTGCCCCTGCGGGCTTTTTGCTATCGGCTGCAAAAGTCTGCTGAACTGACGAGGCTGCGACGTCTGATTTATGGTAATAGAAAAAGCCAGCCTGCGCCTTATAATACCGCCTGAACAGAAGGTATAAACCAGCCACCCATGAGAGGGCCTAGCGCATGCTATCGAATAAAGAACTTTTGGAAGTGCTACTCTATCAGCGCAAACACAGGGTAGAAGATAGCATTTACAAGATAATCCAATGTGACTTTGCATACAGCTCTAATCAAAAAGCGGCAGAAGACCTGGTGGTTCTGAGAGAAACTACTACGCAGGTGGATTTGCTAGAGGCGAACAGTAACAACGGGATGAAAAAGGGACGCACACAATGAAGATGATAGAGTTCCTTGATAGTGAGCGAATTATAGGACGGGGTTATCACGGAAACGCAGGGGCAAAACGTGCTTACGTTCACGACGGAGTCCTATGGATGGTGAAATTTCCGCTGAACACCAGAAATTTCGAAGGGGCACATCTACCATCCTACACCTCAAGTCCTATCAGTGAATATATTGGCTCTCACATATACAAAATACTTGGAATACCTGTTCATGACACTGTTTTGGCTAAATACAGAGACAAAATAGTTGTAGGTTGTAAAGACTTTACCGTAGAAGCATCTTTGCTTGACTTCCACAGTATCAAAAATACGATGGACGACGAGCTTATTTCTGGAAGCTTTAGTTCATCCGATCATGGGGAGCGTCTCAAAGACGTATTGTTCGTAATTGATCATGCAGAAGATTTTGAAGGGCTTCGCAACGAAGTAAAAGAACGGTTTTGGGACATGTTCGTTGTGGATGCTTTCATAAGGAATAACGATCGTAATAATGGCAACTGGGGGTTGCTAACAACTTTTTATTCAAAAAAATTGGCTCCTGTTTTTGATAACGGCAACGCCTTCTTTAACAAGAGAAATCCTTCGGTAACTCAACGTCGTTTGGCAGATAAAGATAAGATTAAAGAAGACGTAGACAGCACACTATCATTTTTCACAGATGACGAAGACAAGCATATAAGGCCCTTTGAGTACATCGAAGACATGTCCAATGATGATTGCAATAAAGCAGTCGTCCGCTTTGTAGAGCAACTAGACCTGATAAAAATTAAGGACATGATACAAGAAATCCCAGAGCAAGCCTTTGGATTGCCTGTTATGTCTCCCATTCAAAAAGAGTTTTATATAACACTATTGGAAACAGCCTACGAAGACAAACTGCGACCCGTCGCGGAAGAACTCTTAGGAAAAACAATCGGTAGTCTTAACCAGACAAAATCTCTTGCACCACCGCGCCTTAACGACCATACAAAGGCGGCAGAAAATTTATCGGAATCTATGGATTCGCCTACAGCTCATAGCCAAAATCTCGAATGCAGCTAACGAGGGGCTGATGGCCATATGATAAAAAGAGACAAGCATTACACCCTGAAAATTTACGATACGTCCCTTGTAGATTTTCATGCATCAAATGATGAGTACGGGCGGCTTGACGTAGAAATTACGGCCATCAATGAGAACGCAAGATCCCTGTTTCCTCTACAGCTCTTGTTAGAGACGAGTAGCGAAAAGATCATTGATTGGCTCAAAGGGAGGACAATTCCAAAAAACCGCAGGTTCGTAGACAAAATCTTGGAAACTGC
>CAYTIS010000003.1:13376-42575 GCA_964438035.1 uncultured Slackia sp. | reverse complement strand
AGCGCCGGCCTGTCACGTCGGAGGTCGCGAGTTCGAGTCTCGTACATCCCGCCAGAACATTTCTAAAAGGGCCCTGCGGGGTCCTTTTTCTCTTTCCCCAATCAAGACGATCCGAGCCTTCTTGCCTCTTGCGCTATGATGGCCCCGCAGACCCTGCCCTTGGCGCAGGACACAATCCAATTGGCAGGAGGCACCCATGATTGATTTCAGTGGGGAATGGAAACGCGCCCAGCTCACGCGCAGACCGCCTAAGGACGCAGAGCACTGGTCCAAAAAATCGGCCCGCTATGATTCCAAAGATGTCAAAAACCTCTATGCCGAGGAGTTCCTCAGGCGCGCCGAGATCCACCCTGGCGAGTCCGTCTTCGACATGGGCTGCGGCACTGGCTCCCTGGCCGTGCCCCTAGCGCTTTCAGGCCACCAGGTATGGGCGGCCGATTTTAGCGAGGGCATGCTCTCCAAGCTCTCCGAGAACATGGTCATGCGCCAGGCATCCTCAATCACGCCCCTCCTCATGAGCTGGGAGGATGACTGGGAGACCTTCGGAATCACGGAGAATATGGTCGATATAGCCATCGCCTCGCGCTCTATTGCCGTAGACGACTTAGAGGCCGCCCTCAACAAACTCACCTGGGTAGCGCGCCGGCGCTGCTGCATCAGTATCCCCACCGGCACCTCCCCCACCATCGACCCCTCCCTCCTTCGCCAGATTGACGTGCCCGTGTCGCCTACACACGACTTTGTTTATGCCTTTGGTATCCTGGCCCAGCAGGGGCTTGAGCCAACTGTGGACTATATCCACTCCACCCGCAAGGACACCTTTAACACACATGAGGAGGCCCTGGAGGATTTTTCTCGCATGATTGATCTGTCCAACCCCTCCATGCCCGCACCTGAACGCGCAGCGGCGATTGAGCGGCTCAGCCAGTGGCTTGCGGCCCATATCGTGAACAATCCCGATGCGGGTAAGCCCAACAAAAAGGGCCTGCCGGAGGGGCGGCTGTGCCTTGATCAGCTGCGCATCGTTTCCTGGGCGTTTATCGCCTGGAACGTGCCCAAAGCGCAGGAGAACGACAAAGGACTCGCGTAGAAGAGTGCCTGAGACGCGTGCAGGGTGGTTCAAGCAGTATACGGAAGGGGTGCACAGGCGAGCGCAGGCATCACAGGCCTCCTGGAGGCGTTTGCTTGAGGAGTGTCACTCGAAAGGTGCCGCCCACTAAGACGATGCCGTACCCCTGCTTGAGCGCGAGCGCTTTGATCTCGTACTCCTGAATGTAACCTGACTCAGGGCACAGGCTTTGGTGTGTGCGGCGGCGCACAACCTAGCACCAAAGACCCAAGGTGTAGACAAACACGGCGATGTATACGCGGATAAGGATATATACTGGCCCCAGGCGGATCTGCGCCACCCCGTTTCGAAAGGACAGCCATGACCTCTCCTTCTCCATCCATGATTCCCCTTGAACAGGCCCAGGAGCTGGTGCGCTCGCACGTGTCGCTCCTTGACGTGGAAACCGTCAGCCTGCTTGATGCCTCAGGGCGCATCGCCGCCGCCGACCTACGAAGCGACATGGATGTAAGCCCCTTTGCCCACGCGGCCATGGACGGTTTTGCCCTGCATGCCGCATCCATCGCCCAGGCCAGCGAAGATACTCCCGTTGACCTGGAGGTTATCGCTGAGGTTCCCGCCGGTGGCTCCTTTGAAGGATCCATTGGTAAGACCCAGTGCGTGCGCATCATGACCGGTGCTGCCCTGCCCGCCGATGCCGATGCCGTGGTGAAATACGAGCTGGTGGACTACCAGGGCGGCGATGGCATGCCCAACAGCCGCGTGCGCTTTAGCGCCCCCACCCCCGTGCGCTCCAATATCCGCGAGGCAGGCGAAGAGGCCAAGGAAGGCGAGGTGGTGCTTCGCAAGGGCGAGCTGATTAAGTCGGCCGGTGTGGGCTTTTTGGCCGGATGCGGCGTGATGGAGGTGCCCGTGTATCGTCGTCCGCGCGTGGCGATTGTATCCATTGGCAGCGAACTGGTGCCCTCTAGTGAGCGGCCCGGCCCAGGCTGCATCCGCAACTCCAACGGCTACGCCCTGTACGCCTGTGCGCGCGAGGCTGGAGCTCTTCCCACCATGCTTCCCATCGTGCCCGACAGCATGGAGGCCCTCACTGCCACCCTCAAGGAGGCCTGCGCAAACTTCGACTTTGTCGTGACCTCGGGCGGTGCCTCCGACGGCGACTTTGACTTCATCAAGCCAGCCATAGAAGCCCTGGGCACCCTCTACATGACCACAGTGAACATACGACCAGGAAAGGCTCAGACTTTCGGCGTCGTAGAGGGCACGCCGGTGTTTGGCCTGGCGGGCAACCCGGCGGCGGCCTATATAGGCTTTGAGATGATTGTGCGACCTGCGCTTTTGGCCATGCAGGGCCATAGCTGTCTTGAACGCCCACGCCTAAGCGCACGGTTGACCAAGGATAAGAAGAAAAAGGACCCCCGAAGGCTCCTGCTGCGCGCCACCCTCACACGCGGCGAGGACGGCGTGCTGGAGGTGACCCCAGCAGCCAACCAAAGCTCGGGACTGTTCGGCGTGATCCAGCGCAGCAACTGCGTGGCTGTGTTGCCTGAGGGCGAACACACGGCCCACGCGGGCGACATGCTAGATTGCATCCTGCTCGACGTTGCAGAAGGAGTGGTGGTGTCATGACGCACAACCATGTCCCTGGGCATGCGCACGGACACAGCCACAAGAATGGCCACGGCAGGGGCCACGGCCATGGACACAAACATGACGAAAGCCATGCTCATAGTCATGTGCACAAGTATGAGCACAACCACGATGAACCCAAGCCGGTATTCGCAATCCTGACCTGCTCAGATACGCGCTCCAAGAAGGAGGACACCGCCGGGGAGGCCCTGGAGGCCCTCATTGCTGAGCGCGGCTGGACCTGCGTGGAGCGCGCGGTAGTTAAAGACGAGCGAGCTGACATCGCCGCCCAGATTGCCCGCCTAGCCGATATCGACGAGGTGGATGTGGTCATTACCTGCGGAGGCAGCGGACTTTCGCTGCGCGACGTGACCCCCGAGGCCACCCGCGATGTCTGCGATCGTGAGGTGCCCGGCATCGCCGAAGGCATGCGGGCCTACAGCCTGTCCATCACCCCGCGTGCCATGATTTCGCGGGGGGTGTGCATGCAGCGTGGGCGCACACTCGTGGTGAACTTTCCCGGAAGTGAAAAGGCCGCCCGCGAGAACTGGGCGGCCATCGCCGAGGTGCTCCCCCACGCCGTCTCAATGATGGCAGGCGGCGGACACTAAAGAAAGGGTTCCTTCAGTCGCGCCCGCACACGCGGCAGTTCGGACGCAACAACGCTACCTTGGGCACGCACAGCATTGCGAGCGCGCCAAGCACCGGATTTCCGGCCTGCCGCGCTCGCTTGCGTGCTCGTGCACCGCCTTGCGCCTCAGACGCGCTGCCACAAACCCGACTTGCCGCCCTCCTTCTTGAGCAGGCGCACCTCCATGATCTCCATTCCGCGATCAACCGCCTTACACATGTCGTAGACGGTCAGACACGCCATGCTCACGGCCGTCAAGGCCTCCATCTCGATGCCCGTCTTGCCACTCACCCCGCAGGTAGCCTCCACGCGGATACCCACACGCCCATCATCGCGCCTCCCCTCAAGCACCGGCACGCATTCCACCTTGGCCTTGGTGATGGCAAGCGGATGACACATGGGAATCAGATCGCTCGTCTTTTTCGCAGCCATCACCCCGGCCACACGTGCGCAGGCCAGTACATCGCCCTTGGCCGCACGCCCCTCCACAATGAGCGCGAGTGTGGCAGGGTGCATGGCGATGAAACCCTCGGCCACCGCCACGCGTTCCGTGTCAGGCTTGGCCGACACATCGACCATGCGCACCTCGCCCTTCTCATCCAGGTGGGTCAGCTGTTCCACAAAAACCTCCTCACATCCTTCGCGGCATGAGCCCTTGGACCTATCCGCCAATGGCGTTCATGCCGCGCTCGGTGCCCACGCGGTCGTGGTGGGCATCGGGCTTGATGCCCAGCACCGCCCTGAAGACGGAGCGCACGTCATCATCTGAGCCGCCGCGCAGAACGGCGCGCACGTCGTACTCGTCATCGCTGAACAAACAGGGTCTAATCTTGCCGTCAGGCGTAAGACGCAGTCGGTTGCACTCGCTGCAAAAATGGCGCGACAAAGGTGAGATAAAGCCCACCGTGCCCTGTGCACCAGCAAAGCGATAGTAGCGCGCCGGACCCCAGCCCTGGGGCTTGTTCTCACTGACTGGCTCCAAAGAGCCAATTCCTCGCATACGGGCGTCGCGCGAAATCATCTCCTGCAGCTCATCGCTGGGGATGACATCCGCTGGCCCCCAGCCCGTACCATCGGCCCCGGCAGAATCGCCCACCGGCATGTATTCAATGAAGCGCACGTGCAAAGGCTTATCCAGAGTGAGCTTGGCAAACTCAAGCAGCTCCTGGTTAAGGCTGCGTACCACCACCACATTGAGCTTTACGGGATCAAAGCCCACCTGGAGGGCGGCATCAATGCCAGCCAGGGCATCGGCAAGGCTGCCGCGCCGCGTAATGAAGCGGTAGGTCTCAGGGTCCATGGTGTCCAACGAGATGTTAACGCGCGCAAGCCCCGCTCCTTTAAGCTGGTCGGCCATAGCCGGCAGAAGAATGCCGTTGGTGGTCATGGCCACGCTTTCGATGCCGGGGGTGTGAACAATGCTGCGCACCAGGTCGGTGACCCCCTTGCGCACAAGCGGCTCTCCCCCCGTCAGGCGGATGCGCGATATGCCGAGATCTGCCGCAATACGCACAAGACGCTCTATCTCTTCCAGGCGAAGGATTTCGTGATGGGACAGAGAACACACGCCCTCTTCGGGCATGCAATATATACAGCGCAGGTTGCAGCGGTCGGTGAGCGAAACACGCAGGTAGTCGATCGTACGACCGTGAATGTCCTTCATGCAACTCCCTTCTCTTAGTGCCGGCATCGTACCACGAAGGAGTTGAAGGGAGCGAAGCGCACAGCGGCAGCAGACGATACGTGCCGGAGTAGGCGTTCACACAGAGCGGGCGCGACCCACTCGCAAGGGCGGGCGCAGCCAGCAGCGAGCAGTACTCTTACACGGGCGGCACATGATCGCTCACGCGCAGGCAGCGATCCATCGCAGGGCCGAGCAAGCCTAATGCGTCACCAGGTAGATAGCCTCGGGCGGGATACGGATGAACAGCTCCTCGCCCTCCCAGGGGAGCTCATCTTTGGGCACCTTGAGCTTATCCACGCGCCACTGGATATGAGTGCGCAGAAACTTCATGGTCTCGTCCTCGTCGGCAGCATCATGCGCAAGGCGGCTGCCCTCGTCCACGTCTACAAAGCCGAGCATCACCGTACGGTCAAAGCGCGAGTCACTCACGCGGTCGGCACGCATTTTGTACACGTTCTCACCTGGCCCCTGCACACGCTGGAGGTAGAAGGCCCGCACGCCAAAATAGCGCAGGTCGCGCGGTACGGGGCGAGCGCAGCGCACCGCGATGCCCCACTGCGGCAAAAATGCCGTGGCATCGTCCACATACGTAGCCTCGGTGGTGTTTTTGCAGCCGGAAAGCTTGATGGCGGCCAGAGAGTGCGGGGTGTCCACGATGTCTTGGTTGGAGCCAATCTCTTCGATGTGCCCACCGTCCACCACGGCAATGCGATCACAGAAGCGGAAGGCCTCATCGATGTCGTGACTCACGTAGAGCACGGTACCGTGAAACTCCTGGAACAGACCAAGCATGTTTTGTTCCAGCGAACTTTTGAGATGGGAGTCCAAGGCCGAGAAGGGCTCGTCAAGCATGAGAATACCCGGCTGGGCCGCAAGCATGCGAGCCAGGGCCACACGCTGCTGCTGGCCACCAGAGAGCTGGGCGGGATAGCGCTTCTCCATGCCCTCCAGGCCAAAGCGGCGGATGAGGGAGATCACCCGCGCGTTGCGCTCGGATGACGCAACCTCCTTACCAATGCCCGCCGCCACATTCTGGGCCACGGTGAGATTGGGGAAGAGCATGTAGTTTTGGAAGAGCAGGGCTGTCTTGCGTCGCTGAGGGGTCAAGTCCACCGTAGCGCGCCGCCCACGCGCGCGGTCGAAGAACAGCTCGCCATTCACCTCAATACGCCCCTCATCAGGGCGCTCAATTCCCGCAATGCAGCGCATGGTGAGCGACTTGCCGCAGCCCGAGGCTCCCAAAAAGCCCAGCACCTCATCGCCTGCTTCGAAGGCAACCTCCAGAGTGAAGTCGCCCATATTCTTTTTGATGTCTACCTTGAGGCTCATGGCCAATCCTTGTCTCTCATGAAGCGTGCGCGTGGGCGGGTAAGGCGGCTTACAAGGGCTGCGCTCCGAAACGGCGAGTGTTTCGAGTCAGCCGCACCCACAATGTGCTGGACTCAGGCCGCTGACGCTCAAAAGGCGACTTGACACCAAGCGGCAGCATGCCCGATGCAGCACACACACCACCTAATCACCAATCCGGCGGCGGTACTTGGTGGTGCGCTTGGACCACAGGTTGATGAACAAAATCACCAGGAAGCTAAACGCGATTACCACGCAGGTCCAGAACAGGGCCGTCTCAGTATCCCCACCCATCCATTCAAAGTAGATAGCGATGGGGATGGTCCGGGTGATCCCGGCGTAGTTGCCCGCCAAAAAGAGGGTGGCACCAAACTCACCCAGGGCGCGGGCAAAGGCCAGTACCGTACCCGCTGCAATGGAGCTCCACGCCAAAGGCAGCATGAGGCGAAAGAAGATGCGCGCATTGCCCCAGCCTAAGGTTCGGGCCGCATCAAGCATGGACGGGTCGATGCTTTCAAAGGCCCCCCGAGCGCTGCGATACATGAGGGGGAAGGCTACTACCACCGCAGCAATGACCGTAGCCGGCCAACTGAACACGAGCGATATACCGTGGTCGATAAACCAGCTCCCCACCACCGAGTTGCGACCAAGGGCCAAAAGCAGGATGAAGCCGCAGACGGTGGGCGGCAAGACCATAGGGATGGTGAAGATGGTGTCGGCAATGTCCTGAGCGCGCTTAGGGATCCGTAGGCTAAAGTAGGCCGCCGCCAAACCCAGGATGAAGATGAAGATGATGGCCACGCCCGTGGTCTTGAGCGTAACCTTCAAGGGGCTCCAATCTAGGGTGGTCAAAAACTCCCCGACAGCGGCAAGGCCCGTAGCGGCCTGAACAATCTGCACCTCATCGGTCTGGGCGATGACGAAGAAATCCACGTGGGTGGGTCGGGCATCGGGGTCATCGGTCACAATGTCGGAACCATCAGCACCCAGAACCGTCACGTAGTAGCTCCCCTCGCCCGCATCTACGGCAAAGGAGTAGAGCGTCCCTTCGACTTCAATCGTGGTGTCGGTGGTGAAATACCAGGGAAGGTCGGCATCCATCACCACGCCCCCGTTGACCGAGGCCTCATCAAGAGCCACAAAATAGCTCTTAATGAGGCTTTGGTGCTCCTCACTTTGAATGTCTACCACGTCGGTGAACACCTCGGGCACATAGACCACCACGTATTTTTCGGTGGCAATAGCCACCACCTCGTCGGTGGAAGTGCCCTGGTAATAGCTGTAACCGATATAGACTCCGTTAACCTCACGGTTTGATCCACGCTGGGCGCGACTGAAGTCTTCAACACCAAAAGCCGCGCCCTCAATCCTGGCCGCCTCGCCCTCGTTGGACACCTCCACGCTTTCCACGTCGGCCGTGGCGGTGGAGGCTGTGAGGTCTTGGGCACCCGAGGTCTCCTCGGCCAAGGCCGCATGAGCGGGAAACGCCAAGGCGGCCGCCACGATGGCGGCCGCAATTCTTGCACGCATCTTCATGGTTCCCTCCGTTCCAGCAAGAGGTGCTGCGCCAACGCCTTGCGGGGATCTTGCCAGACCCCCGCAAAACGGCTCCGACAGAAAGAAGGGCGGACGAAAAACCCGTCCGCCCTTCCAAAAACCTACGGAGCTACAATCTCGACCTTAAGAAGCGAGCTCGAAGCCCCACTCCTGCCAGATTGCGATGGCCTCTTCGTTGGTAAAGGCCCAGTCAAGGAAGGCCTGCGCAGCCTCAGCATATTCGGTCTGGGTGGTCACAGCAGCAGGGTAGATGATGCTCCTGTGCGCGTCAGAAGACACCGTGCCCACAATCTTCACGCCACCGTAGCGATACACGTCGGAGGTGTAGACCAAAGCCGCGTCAACCTCGCCAGACTCAGCGTAAGCAGCAACATTACCCACACTGGAGCCCTCGGTGACCAGACCCTCAAGCGGGGTACCCTCGAAGGTGCCGCCCTTGCCATCGGAGTCAGAACCCGTGGTGCCCTCGTCGTCAATCCAGCCACCCACGGTGGACAGGGCCTGCTTGGCGTAGTTGCCAGCGGGCACGTTGTCGTCGCCCACGGCCAGAGTGTAGTCACCGCTCACCAAATCCTCAAGGGTAAGCTCCTCGATGTCGGAGTCCTCGGCAACCACGATGACCAAATCATTGGTAAACATGTCGAAGCGGGTGGACTCATCCACATAGTCCTCTTCAACAGCGGTGTCCATGGTGCTCGACGAAGCGGTAATCAGAATGTCGGCATAGGCACCACCGGCGAGCATCTCATTGAGGGTGCCGGAGGCCTCATACTGGGTGTCAGCGAAGGTAACGCCGGTCTCCTCGGTGTAGAGGGCCTGCACCTCGTCAAGGGCCTTTTCCAGGGAGTTGGCCGCAAAAATCTGCAGCTCAACCGCCTCAGCGGTTTCTTCGGCGGTTTCTTCGACAGCCTCTTCCGTCGACTCACTGCCCTCCTCGGTAGTGGTGCTAGAGCAGGCAGCAAGCCCGATGGCGAGCATACCCGCCATGAACAGGGCAAGCCACGCCTTCTTCCAGCTTGCAATCTTGGACATGGTTCCTCCTTATTTCCGTCCAATATCGCATGCATGGTTCTGAGTCATGCATGAACGCGGCTAACTATATTCCATCAGAAGAATATTTGCAACGGAGTTATGTTCTTCGTGGGCAGGGCATCCTCCCAGATACAAGAGCTAGAGAGAAGCATGCTATCGGTTGTATTTATCGGTGATCGGTTGCTTCGCCTTTAAGGTCGCAGGGACCGCGCGGACATCGCTCCGGATGCGGCTTTGTACATCCAGCGATCAAAAGGCCCGTTTCTCAGGCAACATGGTATTATTCAAGTGTTGCCCTCAGGAACAACCCGACGCATAGTTCAGGAGGAACGATGGACGTTTTCGCGAGCATAGCTCCGCAGATTAGGCTCAACATCGTGGACACACACAATGATGAGGCGGTGTTCGGGCGCGGCGTTGCCACTCTGTGCTGCGGCGTGCGCGAGTACGGCTCGCTCAACAAGGCAGCCAAAAGTATCAATATGGCCTATAGCAAGGCCTGGCGGATCATAAAGAACACCGAGGCGGCCTTTGGCATCCAGCTCCTCAACCGCGATGGGGCCCACGGCTCCACCCTCACCCCCGAGGCCTGTCGGCTCCTTGATGCTTATGAAGAGGTGCAGCGCAAGTCCTCGGCCTACGCGGCCCAGGTTTTAGAAGAGTGTCTGCAATTGTGACCGTGTCTTCATGCACCAGCCGCTTGCTCGTCCGCTCGGCCTAGCGCCTCCACGCGCCGCCTATGCTGCGGCGCTTTTTTTCGCCTCGAAACTCACGCGGCTCCAAATCAAAGATGCGCCACGCCTCGATGCAGCGCTCAAGCGTAATAGCCTGACCGATGCATACATCAGCACACAGCCCGCAGCCCACGCAGTCACACAACCGAAATTCCAGATGATCCACGTCGCGCGCCCGCTTCAATCCTTCGGCACTCTCCAAGCTCACCTTGGAAAGGGCTCCTGAGGGGCAAAACGTGGCGCATACCCCGCAGGTGTCACAGCGCTCAGGATCAACTACCAAATCGGCCCACTGTCTCGTGATGATGGATGCATCGGATTCGGGTTCTCCGAGCTGAAAGAGACTTTCCAACAGCTGCTCATGACGGGGAGTTGGTCCGTGAGGCAAGCAGCCGTCCTCGCCCACCTTGAGGGTATCGCGCAGGCTTGCCGGTTTGCGGCCCAGCTCTTTCTCGATTCCGTAGGAAGCGGCCTCGCCTGCTAAAGTCTTGGCCTGCGACTTCATCCCCGTAAAAAAGCCCCGTCGGGACACACCCCCTGTCCCCTGAGCCTGCGTCTGCGCACGCACCACCTCGGGCACTTCATCGCTGCGCAATGCGCGCAGCTGCCCTCCCCAGGCCCCAAGAAGCTGGTTTGCCTCCTCAACCGCCGCATCAATGAGCGGCTCAGCACTGCGAAACTTGCAGGTGGCGCAGGTGGCGTCTACGAGTTCGAGGCTCGTGGCACCTAACACTGCCGCCCTCACAAGGCTGCCGGGGTCAATCCGCCCCAAGCACAGGGTCTGGACCACCTTATCCACATCGGCCGTTTTACGCGCCGCCACCCGCCCGCACACGATAACGGCCGGCCCTCCTGTCGCCTCAATGGCGCGTGCTAGGTCAGAGGCCAGCTGCTCGTCCGAAGGCTTGTCACACTCAATCGCAGACGTGGGACACACGGCGGTACACACCCCGCAACCCGTGCACTTCTCGGGATCGATGGCAAGCATATTGCCTGCAATCGCAATGGCCCCCGACGTGCAGGCCCCAGCACAACGCACGCAGGAGGCATTGCGGTTGCGCACCTTCACACAGCGCGAGGATTCCACATGCAGGGCCTTGCTCTCCAGGCGCTCCATGAGTTCCACCATGGTGACGAGGGAGGGCATGGCTCATCGGTCTCCGTTCTCCAAAATCATTCGTTCGGCACGGGCCAACTGCTCAAGGGTGTTAACGTTTATGAAGCAATCGGAATGGGCCACAGAACGCTCAACCTCAAGGTCAGTGAACTCGCGCAGACGGATGGAACCAAAGAAGGCGTTGGCGCGCACCTCCCCGCGCTCCAAAGCAGCCTCGACCGCTGGCAAGCAGGTGTCCTTACGGTAGAGGGCATGGAAGGGCTCGTGGCCGTTTTCGTCGCACGGCACCACAGCATCGGCACCCTCGAGCTGGGCCAGCCGCGCTTCCTCGTAGGCCAGGGCCGGAGAGGCAAAGACCATGTCGCAGGCCACCAGTGCCACAAGCGGATGGCTGGCATGAAAAAGGGCGGTGAGAATGCCGCGCAGGGCACCGCGCTGCTTATGGATATCAGGCTCAAGGCGCAAAGGACAGCCCAGGTCAAGATTATCGAGAAAGCCTAGGTTATGAGGCTCGTTGGTGGTTATCAAAAGCTCATCAGCTACAGGGGCCATGCGCCGGACGATGCGCTCCAGCAAGGGCGGCCCCAAAAACGGGACGGTGGCCTTAGAGCGGCCCATCCGCCGCGACTCGCCCCCAGCCTGAATAGCGACGGTGAGGCGCGGGCGCACGTAGTGCGTACAGACGAAGGTGGCTATCGAATCAATGTCGTTAAGATTAAAGGTGGGGATAGCCAGCCGCACAGCCGCCTCCACCACGGAAGGATTGTCGGTAGCAAGAGCAACAGGTGCTGCGCCGCGCACCGTACCCTTCTCTACGAATTCATGGGCAGCCTCTGCATCGCGCTCATTGGCACAGCGGATGATTTCAATCGTGTCCAGCCCGCTTTGACGATAGCCCTCCACGATAACGATGTCGTGGCCGGGCATGGCATCAACCACCTCGCTGCATTCAGGTTCATGTTCAAGCTGGGTGACGCGCGCCATACGATCAGGGGATACCACCGCTACGTCACGCGAGCCAGCCTCGCGATGACGGTAGGAATCTTTACCGGGATAGTCGATGTCAAAGCCCCGATGCCCGTGGTGCTTGACGCTGGCTACATCCAGACCACGCGCGACCAAATTGGCGATGAGTTTTTCCAGAAGCGTGGTCTTGCCAGAGTTGTGACGACCCACGAACGCGACGGCAGGGCTTGGCCTGCGCCACACAAGGTTCATGTGGCCCCCTTCCCCCTTCTGTTCTGCCTGCTTTCAGCCTGGCAACGCACCCATCCTACCACAGGGGCCGCACGCGCGCAGCACAGCCTGCAGGAGCACGAGGCTTGGGCAGCAGACGAGCTAACGGAAGTGGCGGCGTAGCGAATGCAGAAGGTATGCACACCATCGCCCACGGCAGCCTGCGAAATCCGCACGGCCGTCTTATATGACGGACATGCCGTCGAGGGTTTTTTGAGCAATGCGAGTAAGAGAGAGCACGCGTGCGTCGGGGGCCTTATTGTGCTCCAGTATGGCGTGGAGCAGGACATCGGGGCGCAGGCTGCCGGTGGGCTTAGCTTCCAGCTCGAAGGTGAGCAGATCCTCTTCATCCGCAGATGCACCCAAAAAGCGAAGGTAGTCGGCGGGATCATACGTCTTGCACTTACCCTTGCGCACCACCGTGATGGATGCGGGCACAGCAAGATCAACGGCAGGCACGGCAAGGTGCGCCTCGTAACGCGAGATCGGATAGGCTACGCTGGCGGGTGCCGCATGAGGCTCAAGATAGCGCCCGGCGATGGGCATAAGGTCGACCACACTTGCAGCCTTAAGAAGACCCAGGGCCGCATCAGTCACACGATAGTCGGTCAGCACCAGGTCAAAGACCTCGCAGGTGCTCTCCACCCCCACGGGAAGGGCCGACCCAAAGCTTATCTTCATACGGGGCGGACGTCCTTGAGTGAGCGCGAAGGGCAGACCGGAGCGGCGCACAGCACGCTCAAGGGCGCGAGCCACCTCAAGATGCGAGAGCAAAGACAGCCTCCCCGTCTTGCCATAGACCACTCGCAGGCGAAACTCAGTCATGGCGCGCCTCCTGGTTGGGGATAGTGTCAGCACAATCATCCGAAATGCTCGACTGACTATTTACAGGAGTCGCCTGTCCTTTGAGGGCGCACCGGCGCTCTTGGTCGAGAAAGGCGGCAACCTCTTCAGTGAGCAGATGCGCCCAGGGTAAAGGTCGCGTTTCCTCCCAGGTGGTCTGCGCTACCTCTGCCATTGAGAAACCGCAGGTCGCACACGCCTCCTCCCACAACCCAAGCGACACAGACCCAGCCCGGCCATCAAAGCGCGCGCCTGCACGCCAGACTTCCTCCATCACTAAGGCCATCTCGCGCCCACCCCGGGCGAGAAGAGCCTCCACGTATGCCGCCTCGGGCGCCTCCCAGCGTACATCCAGCGCGCGACTCTCCATGCGTGTGCGCAAAAGATTGATTCGACGCTGAGCTTCCTCAAGCGCTATCTGGCCATCTCGCTGAAAGGGGGTGGCCGGTGTGGGCACAAACAGCGTACAGGCCACGCTTAGGCGCACTGCCGCACGCTGGTCGACGGGCACGACCTGCCTGACTCGCTCAAGAGCGCGCTGAGCGAGATCGGCTATCCCTGCAATATCCTCATCGGTCTCGGTGGGCAGACCAATGGTAAAGGCAAGGGTGCAGCGCCGCCAACCCATCGCGAAAGCCTCATCAAGGGCGGCGAACAGCTCATCTTCGCCTAGGCCTGCCCGGATCACCTCACGCAGGCGCTGGGTGCCCGCCTGGGGCGTAAAGACAAGGGGCCTGGACATGCTGTTCGACGCGAGTGCGACCATCTTCACTCCAAAAGCATCCGCGCACCCATCCGGCAGTACAAGAGCAACGCCCGTACCCTCGAGAATGCGAAGCAGGCGGCGCACAAGCTGCTCGATCTGGCCGTGGTGAGTGACTGAGGCCGGCAGTAGACCCACCTCGTCATAGCCGGTCTGGATCAAACCCTGACACACGGCCTCGATGAGGGTATCGGCGCTGCGCTCGCGCAAGGGGTGGTGAGTCATGCAAGAGGGGCACAAACGACTTTTGCATCCGCATCCGCGCAGGATCTCAAGCGTGAGACGGTCGGAGAGTACCTCGGCAAAGGACACCGCCCCCGGCTCAAAAGCGCTTGCCTGGGCAAAACCTTCCCACACCCGCAGGTCTATTCGGGCAGGAATATCGCCAACAATGGGGCGCACCCTAAGGCCACCGTACACTGCCATCCCCTCATCAGCGGCATCAGGTCGCCCCCCGACGGGACGTGCCCCAAGGCTGCCCTGCACCTCCTGGCCATCCACCTCCTCATAGAGGCTCGGCACGTAGATGCCCGGTATCTGAGCAAGATCATGCAGAATCTGGCTGCGATTTACGCCCTGGTCGGCAAGCTGACGATGGCACTCAAGCGCCTCGGGCAAGCTTTCCTCCCCCTCCCCTATAACCACCACATCGAAGAAGGCGGCAAGCGGCTCAGGGTTGGCAGCGCCCGGGCCAAGCAAAACGATCAGGGGATGCCCGTCTCCGCGCTGGGCGGCATGCAGGGGAATCTGAGCCAGATCAAGCAGTTCAAGCATATTGACGGCTGCACGTGCCGAGTCGAGCACAATCACCACAGCATCAAAGTCGGCGACCGCAGCGCAGCTCTCCAAAGAGAAGGCCGGCACACCTGCGTCGCGCATCGCAGCAGCCATGTCTGCAGCAGGTAAAAAGGCGCGCTCAGCCGCCATGGTTTTACTCTCGTTGATGCGGTTGATAAGACTGCGCATCACCAGGCTAGACTGGCCCCGCTCATAGACATCGGCTACGGCCACGCACACACGGTAGGCCGCCTGGAGCCCCACACTACCCCATTCGTGATTGAGATAGCGAGAGGGACGCTCAATGGCTTGATGTGGGCCGCGCAGCAACCCTTCCACCTGGGGCCACACATCTCTCATGCGCGCGTAGCCTCCTTCCTCTCCATAACAAAGCGCCCCGGACCTGCCGGAGCGCAGCACAATCGCAATATCTTAGGAGCAGCTTCAGCGCACGCGCTTGTCCGCAGCCTGCACCCCCGATGAGGCTGAATCTGCAGCCTTGGCAGCCGAGCGGGCCACCTGAGAAGTCGAGCGGGCCGCCACCTGGGCCGCGCTCTGAGCCACCCGTGCGATCTGGGAGGGAGCGGAGCGCACGGCCGAACGGAGCGCATCCTTGGCCGTGCTTGCAGCCTGTCGTCCTAGCTCCTGGGCCGCAGCGCGTGCCGCACGTCCGGCAGCGGTCTTTTCCATCGCGCGTGCCGCCGTTGCACGCGCCTGAGCTGCCACAGCCACCACCCCGGCCGCATTGCCCCCGCGCTCAAAGTACTCAATGGCCGCATGGCCCATGGCCGAAGTACCGGTATAGCCAACAGCCGCCTTGATGGCCCAGCCCAGAGCCGGAATCACCCCCACCAGCTGGCGAGCCGCCGCCCGACAGGCAAAGCCGCCGCCCACCACACAAGCCAACTCCTTGGCACGCTCGAGGGTGAGGGGCTGGCCGTAGGCTGCTGCAATCTGGAGAACCATCTTGGCCTGGTTAAGCGTCATGATGGGCAGATCGGCCCCAGGAATGAAGGCCACCAGACCCACCCCGGCATTTTGCATGGAGGTAAAGCGCACCGCCTCCATGGACAGCGGCCTGCGTATGAACTCAAAGGCCTGGGCAAAGGCCAGGCGCTTGGCGTGAAAGCAGGCCACTACCCATTCGCCCATGCGGCGCGCAAGCTGGGCGGAAAGCCGAGCATCCAAGGAATAGGGCTCAAGGTTTGAAGGGTCATCGGGCTGCCAGCCAGGAATGGCCGGTTCCTCATAAACCGCCTCACTTGACACCACCACAGGTTCAGGAAAGGTGATGAGGTCACCCTCGGCAATCTGAGGAGCCACCAAATCACCCTCAGGGATGGCATGTCCGGCCTCGTAGGCGGTCGCGGCCACAACTTCGGGCAGGGTGGTCACCACAAGAGCAGGAATACCCGCCTCACGCACCCGCTGAGCAATAAGGCCCACATCGGGAGTCACGCCTGCGGCAATAACAGCCATATCGCTTTTAGGATCAAAGACTGCGGAGGCATCGGAGAAGTAGTTGATAGACACGCGAGCCTGGGAGCTTGCGCTGGCAAAGCGAGAGCGCACAAAGGCCACCAGGTCGGCCGGAGCCACCTCGTCAAGCAGCACCGACACAGTGATAGGCACTGAGCGCGCCGCATCGACATCCATGGCCTCCTGAAAGACCGCCATCAAATCGACCGGAATCTTCATGCATCCTCCTGCCATGCGCACGCCCCCGGCGTGGCACCCCTTAGCCTGCGCCCAACGCGCGGCAGTCCTACCGATGTGCGTAGACCGAACCCACCAGGCCCAGCAGCGCAAAATTCACCAGCATGAACGAAGAGCCGTAACTCATAAACGGCAGCGGGATGCCCGTAATGGGCATAAGCCCGATATCCATACCGATGTTCTCCATAATCTGAAACAGCCACATGCCCAGCACACCGCAGACGATGAGCATGCCAAAGCCGGTGGATGCCTTGCGCGCTATGCGGAAGCATATCAGCACGAGGGCAAGATACAAGCCAAGCAGCACGAGCACCCCTACGAAACCGAATTGCTCGGCCAGCACGCAAAAGATGAAGTCGGTGGGTGCCTCGGGCAAAAAACCCAAGGAGGACTGGGTGGCATTACCAAAACCTTTGCCGAACAATCCGCCGCTGCCGATAGCAATCATGGCCTGCTGAAGATTGTATCCACTGTCTGAGGTATCGGCGCTGGGATCCAAAAACACGAGCAGACGGTTGCGCTGGTACTGCTGAATGAGCGCGTAGCTGCCCGTAGCCTGATTGATAATCTCATCCACCAGAAAGGCTGCGATCACCAAACCGGCAAGAGCAGCAAGACTGACCAGCAAAAACTTAAGCCGCACCCCACCCATCACGAGGGTGACTCCGCCAATGACCAGATAGACCAGGCCTGTACCCAAATCAGGCTGGGTCATAATACAGACAAACGGCACGGCAATGTAGAACAGCGCCTTGAGATAGGCGCGCGGATCATCAAGATGCCCGCCGTAGCGCGCCATCACGCTTGCATCGAGTAAAATCACGGTCACCTTGGCGAATTCGCCAGGCTGCACCTGCATGCCGATCTTAATCCAAGAGGTAGCACCCATATTGGTAACACCGATGATGGGCAGGTGAGGCGAGAGAATCAAAACCACGTTGACCAAAAGGAGCAGATTGGTAAAGCCTGCAAGCTTGCGGTAGTCAATCGAGTACATGATGAGCATGGCCACCACGCCTAAGGCTACGCCCAGAACCTGACGTGAAAAGCTGTAGTCATCATCGCCCTGTACCGCCGTCCACACGTTCACAAGGCCCAGGCACACCAGCAGTACCGACACCCCAATGAGCGGAAAGGGAATAAGGCTGGTGATGCTACGCTTGCGCTGGGTACCCGGGTCGGTAGCGCGGCGCGGCTCGCTTGAACCGACGTAGCCACCCTGCGGCGTGCGTATGGTGCCAATCTCGTTGTATCCGGCCATCAGTCAGCCCTTCCCTCGCCGGTGCCAACGTATTCGATGGAGTCGGTGATTTCCGAGGTAGGAGTAAGCTCATACTCGAGCTCGCCCGCACCATACTTGATGCAGGCATCCATCACACGAGCACCAATCGGAGCGGCAGAGTCACTTCCCCAGCCACCTTCCTGAATAACGCAGACCACCACGTATTTGGGTTCATCGTAGGGGGCGTAGAGGGCAAACCAGCCATAGCTATCATGACCCGCCCATTCTCCTGTACCCGTTTTGCAGGCACATTCGTAGTCGTAGTCCTCAAACAGCTCGGGTACTGTTTCGGTCGCTACGCCGCGCAGGGCATCGCGCATCGTCTCCAGATGGGCCGATGCCATATCAGATAAGGCAGTGCGAGTCGGTGTGTTGGTAACCACTACCTCGCCCTCGGAATTGACCGCCTGCTTAAAAAGCGTAGGGGTGGGAAGATACCCTGTTGCCACCCCAGCGTAGGCCACGGCCAGTTGTAAGGGGGTAACCTGAAGGTAGCCCTGGCCGATAACCAGGTTGGACAGGTCACCGCCCTGCCACTGAGCCTCTTCGGGCACATCGGCGTAGTAGGAAAGCTTCCACTCCGGCGTGGGCACTACCCCCGCAGCTTCACCCGTCAGGTCAATACCGGTGGTAGAGCCAAAGCCGTATTCCTGAATAAAGTCTTGCATGGCCGTCTCACCGATTGAACTGCTGTTATCGTAGAAGCTCTTGGCAATCTCGTAGAACACCACGTCACAGGACACCACCACACCGTTGCGAAAACCGATGTCGCCATGCCCGCTGGTAAGCCAGCAATCCTGAGTATAATCCTCACCCCAGCCCTCCCAGGTGCCCTCGCAGTCCCAGGTACGGCTTGTGTCAGCAAAGCCGTAATAGAGGCCAGCCATTCCCGTGAAGGCCTTGAAGGTGGATGCCGCTGGATACAAACCCGAAATACAGCGATTGAGCAGGGGATCATGAGAGTCCTCATCCTCATAATCGCCCTGATTG
The DNA here is from genome assembly GCA_964438035.1 of uncultured Slackia sp. Taxonomy (GTDB): domain Bacteria; phylum Actinomycetota; class Coriobacteriia; order Coriobacteriales; family Eggerthellaceae; genus Slackia. The sequence goes on along the minus strand of CAYTIS010000003.1, from coordinate 24,165 downwards.
GTATAGCGATTCCAGTCATCAGTGGACACACCCCCCACAAAGTTGGTGGGGTCAAAGGTAGGAAAGTTGGCCATGGCAAGCACCGCACCCGTATCAACCTCCATGGCCACCACCGCACCCTCGGTGCCCGTGCCGCCGCCGATAATCCCGTTGGGAGCGATAAGGCTTTCCAGTTCCTCCTCCGCAATCCTTTGTATCTGGGCCGACAAGGTGAGGTAGATGTCATTGCCCTGGGTGGGCGAGGTCTCGCTTCTGACCTCCTGCACGGTACCATCGGAGCTGACCATCACCACACGCTCGCCATGGGTGCCAGCCAGTAAGGTCTCGTAGGACTGCTCAATTCCACTTGCACCCATCTCGTCGCCGCTCTCGTAGCTCATGCCATCGGGAGGGTTGTTGATAGAGTCCTCGGTAACCGTAGAGGTGTAGCCCAGTACCGCCCCCGCCATGGCGGCATAGGGATAGATACGATGCGTGCGCTCAGAAATGGTCACACCGGGAAAAGCATCAGGGTGCTCAGCGATGAAAGACACATCACGGAAGCGCGGAGAAGACGAGACCACGCGCTGGGCCTGAGCGCCACTGGTGGCGTCCTCAATGCGGTTGCGCACAATGGTGTGGGGGATGCCCAGCAAAGCTGAGAGCCGCTGGGTCACGGTGCGATTGTCAGCTACGTCAGCATCAGCCAAGACTACGGTGGTGGTCTCGTTGTCTACCAGTACGACGCCATCGGCGTCAAAAATGCGCCCGCGAGGAGCCGAAGTTTTGACCGTGGTGTACAGGTTGTCCTCAGCCGCTGTGACGTATTGCTCAGAAGAGAGCACCTGCATAGTCCACAGCTTGGTGGTAAGGCTGCCGAACACCGCCGCAATGAGCACGCCCAGAGCCACAAAGCGCGAGCGCGGCCCGCCCACGTAGCGATCATTAGACGAGGCCATGGACGTGCCGGGGCCTTTGACCTGGTCTCCGCGCCTGCGGGTCTGATACGGGGTTTGGCTGCCAATGGACGAGAGCGGCCGGTTTACCGTGCCGCGCAGCCTGGCCTTATGCGAGCGCAAATACAAAAACAGCGCCGTGCCGGCCACCAGGGTAATGACGAAGGCGGTGATGACTGCTTCGAGCATAAGCGCTTCCTATCGCAGACGCACGGTGGACGACTGCGGGGCGGTGTGGGGCGGAGCCGCACGCTCCACCAAAAATGAGAGCAAGGGCATGACAATGAGCACCACAGCACAGTCATACAAAGCGCAGGGGATGGCGCGCAGCAGCAGGACATCAGCCACCGACACTTCGGCAATAATTGCATAGAAGAGCGCATAGCACACCTCCGCCAGCAGCGCACCTGCCATGGAGATGAGAACGGATGCTACTACGGTGTCGCTTCCCATCTGGGCTGCGGCACGCGAGGCGATGAAGGCGCTCAGAACAAGCAGGGCCGCCATGAGTCCCACCGTGCCCCCGTTGGTCAAATCAGTCGCCAGTCCCAAAAGAAACGCTATGACCACCACGCTGTCGGTCTGGCGCACCATGGCTGCACTGGCCACGTAGGCTACAGCAAAGTTAGGCATCACGCCCAGCACCGCAATATTGGATGCCAGCACAATCTGAAGAACGAAAGCCACCGCCGCCCCAATGGCCAGAACCACCGTCTCACGCATGAGCTACTCGCTCTCCTCGTCTTCGACGGTCTGCCCGATTGAGGAAACAATCGTGACCTCCTCCATAGTGTCAAGTTCGGCGAAGGGTGACACAACGATGGTGCGGCTGGCAGTGCCCGATGAGCTGATAATGTTGCTGACCGAACCAACGGCGATGCCAGCGGGATAGTTACCTCCTATGCCGGAGGTGACTACGACATCGCCTACCTCCACCTGGTAGGAATCGTCCACGTATTCTAGATAGAGCAGCCCATCCACCGAGCCACTGAGAATACCTTCAGCACGACTGCTTTGCAGATAGACCGACACCCCGCTTTGAGGATCGTCCAGCAGGCGCACCCGACAGGTCAAGGGCGACACCTCAATCACCTGGCCCACCAGCCCACTTGCACCCATCACAGCCTGGCCAATCTCCACCCCAGAAGCAGAGCCCACACTCACCGTGACTTCGCGGGAGTAGGAATCCGAACTGGTGCCAATCACCCGGCCGGTAATGCCTTCAAGATCGTACTGTTCCTGAATTTCAAGGAGGCTTGTCAAACGCTCGTTTTCCTGACGCAGCTCCTCCATCTCTACAAGCTGGGCACGCAGCTGGGCGTTTTCCTCCTGAAGAGCCGTATAGGTGGAGTCGGACACGGTGGCGTCTTCCACCGCATCACTCGCTGCATCGGCAGCATAGGCCACCCCGGCACCCACAAACTGCAGCGGTGCCGCCACCATGCCGGCAATCGACTGGATACGATGCAGAGGCCCGCTCGTATCTTCACGAACGTAAACCAGGCCTAAGGCCACCGAGAGAATCAACAAGACAACCACGAGCACGGTACCGCTGAAAGGAGAGGTTTTTTTCTGCGTACTGACGTGTTTTTCCATCATGAAGCATCCTCCTCGCCCGAATAATTCGGGGCCGCCCGCAGCGCGGCGCAGGGCGACGCACTTTTGCAGTCAATGAGCGACACGCGCCGCATGAAAGCGGCGCGTGTCTTGTGTAGGGTTTGCTACTTGGACCTCATAAGGGTCTGTTTGAGGGCCGAGGGCGTGTCCAAGACCTTCAGACAGCCCATGACCACGTTGGTAAGTGCCGTATCGCTTGTCCACACGGGTATCTCAAGGCACTGGGTGAGATAGCGATCCAGACCTGATAGCAGACCTCCGCCGCCCGTGAGCAGGATGCCGTTGGAGATGATGTCGCTTGCCAGGTCGGGATTGGTCTTTTTGAAGGTTTCCTTGATGTGCAAAACCATTTCGTCGATGGGGGCCTGCAGGGCCGCACGCACATCCTCAGACTGGATGGTGACCTCACGGGGCTGTTCGGTCACCACGTCTTGACCAGAGATAATCATGTCCTTCTCGCGGCCATCCTCAAAGGGCAGAACCGAGCCTATCTTGACCTTGATAATCTCAGCCGTACGCTCGCCCACCTTGATGCCCAACAGGTCACGCAAATACATGGCGATGGCCTCATCCATCTTATTGCCGGCAAGGCGCAGGCTTGAGCTGGTGACGATGCCGCCCAGCGAGATAACGGCTACCTCGGTAGTGCCGCCGCCAATATCCACCACCATCGAACCAGTGGGTTCGGTCACGGGAAGGTCGGCACCCATGGCGGCAGCCATGGGCTCTTCAATGAGGTAAGCTTGGCGGGCACCGGACTGGATGGCTGCCTCAAAAACCGCACGCTTTTCCACCGAAGTAGCACCGCAGGGAATACAGATAACGATGCGGGGCTTAGGCTGCCAGGGGTAGCGACGCTCCACGGCCTTGTTGATGAAGGCCGACAGCATGGCCTCGGTCACGTCATAGTCGGCGATAACCCCGTCACGCAGGGGGTGCTCGGCGGAAAAGGCATCGGGAGTGTGATTGATCATCTGCTTAGCTTCATGGCCCACAGCCAGCACGCGATGGGTGCTGCGCTCAATGGCCACAACGCTCGGCTCATTGAGTACCACACCCTCGCCGGCGACGGCTACCAGCGTGTTGGCGGTGCCCAAGTCAATCGCAAGATCGCAGGAGGACGACCCGCCAAAGCCGCCTAAAAGGCTATGGACTATATCCATGAATGACATAGAGACGACCCTTTTCCGTTTTACTTCTCTATCTGCTATCAGGCATTACAGCGCTTCGGCGCGGCGGGGCGGGCAAGATTTCCGTCCGCGTGCGCCCCACGCGGGGGATGCACATACATGCGACCATGTATTCTAACATACGGCAAAATAAGGCCCGCTCGCCGAAAAGCCATGCACATAATATGTAGGAAACGAAAGAGAAGCAGCAGCTCATGCCCTACGAAGGGATCAAAGGGCCCATCGTGTCGGGAACAACGGATAGCATGCGCTATAGACACTCAGGCCCGCATGCGGGTTTGCGGGCGATAAGTACACGAGGGCGATCGGCAAGATCGCGTCGTACGCGCACCTCAACAAAACCTTGGGCACACGCAATCTGGGCGGCTGCATCCAGGCAGGTTTCGTGCAGCTCCACCGCGTATCCCCCGCCCGGCGCAAGCGCGCGAAAGGCCCACTGGGTCAGGGGGCGAAAAAGGTCCAACCCATCAGAACCACCATCAAGGGCAAGGACTGGCTCGAAGGTGGCCACCTCACGCGGCAGGGTGCTCATCACCTGTGAGGGGATGTAAGGCGGATTAGATACCACTAGGTCAAGCCTACCCACAAAGCGCTCAGGCACAGCCGTGCCCAGGCTGCCCTGGGCTACGTAGACCCGCTTGTCCAACCCCAGGGCCGCCACGTTGGTACGGGCCAAGGCGCAGGCTTCGCGTGAGACGTCGGTGGCTATCACGCGGGTATCGGGGTGCTCGAAGGCAACTGAACAGGCAATACAGCCCGAACCAGTGCCGACATCGGCCACGTAGAGTGGCCGCGAAGCTAACACATCATCAGAATTACCTTCGCCCTGCGCGGCATCCATCGGCAAGCTCAGCCCCTCTGCTGACTCTTGGTCAAAAGCCTCTTCGCCACGCTGCGCTGCTGTAGCGGCGTGAACAAGAAGCTCTTGGGCCTCCTGTTCGGTGAGGGCTGAATCGACGGCACGGCGACGCGCGGGAGCTGGCAGCAAGGCGAGCGCCTCACTCACAAGCACCTCAGTCTCAGGCCGGGGGATAAGAACCCCCGAGCGCACCTTGACAGCGATATGACGAAAGGCCACCTCGCCGGTGATGTACTGAAGGGGTTCTCCCGCGCCACGCCGCTCAACACCCTCACGCAGCGTGCGACGCTCCTCGAAAGACAGTGGCCGGTCGTAGTTGACATAGAGTTCCACCCGGCGCAGACCCGTGGCATAAGCAAGCAGCCACTCAGCCGAAAGGCGCGGATTTTCATCGCCCCTGCGCTTCAAATAATCACAGCACCATGCGAGCGCCGCCTTAATTGTCCATACCTCAACGGACTGAGCCATACCACCCTCCGGGCCCCAACGCCTGCTCATGCACAGACCTGCTCAACGCAGCCGCTACAAGCCCTATTCGGTGGCAGCCTCCAGCTTGCGGGCACGGTCGGCAGCCTGAAGTGCAGTGATGACATCACCTAGGCTACTGCCCAAAAGCACCCCGTTATAGGTGGAGTTAAAGCCAATACGATGGTCAGTCACCCGGTCTTGCGGGGCGTTGTAGGTGCGAATCTTTTCCGAGCGGTCACCCGAGCCAATCTGAGCCAAACGCTCGGCCCCCTCAGCCGCCTGCTGTTCGGCAAGCATCTTTTCAAAGAGGCGCGCGCGCAGCACCGCCATGGCGGCAATCTTATTCTGGAGTTGGGATTTTTGATCCTGCGACTGCACCACCAAACCCGTTGGCAGATGCGTGATGCGCACGGCGGAGTCGGTAGTATTGACGCACTGACCACCCGGGCCACCCGCACGATAGACATCAATGCGCAGGTCGCCCTCGTTGATCTGGACGTCAATCTCGTCGGCCTCGGGCAGCACCGCAACCGTGGCCGTGGAGGTGTGGATACGGCCCTGGCTTTCGGTTTTGGGAACGCGCTGGACACGGTGCACACCTGACTCAAATTTCATGACCGAATAGACGTGGTCGCCCTTGACCTTAAACTGGATTTCTTTGTAGCCACCTGCCTCGGAGACCGACACATCCATGGTCTCCACCTTCCAGCGATTGGCTTCGCAGAAGCGCACATACATCTTGTGCAAGTCGCCCGCAAAGATGGCGGCCTCATCGCCCCCCGCTGCCGCGCGAATCTCCACGATAATATTTTTCTCATCGGCTGGGTCGCTAGGGATGAGCATGAGCTTGATGTCTTCCTCTAGCTGGGGCAGCTTGGCCTCAGCCGCAGCAATGGTCTCCTGGGCAAGCTCCTTCAAGTCCGCATCAGAAAGCATCTCTTTGGCATCGTCGATATCGTCACAGGCCTGAATATACTCGCGCGCCTTGGCCACCAGCGATGCCTGGTCGGCATACTCCTTGGACAGGCGGGTATACTCCTTTTGGTCGGCGAGCACGGCAGGATCGCCCAGCTTGACCTGAAGCTCGGTATATCCTTCGATGATCTTCTCGAGTTTATCTCGCATGGTGTTCCTTCGTATCCGCCGCCCTCAATACTGGACGGCCCTGTATGCCAGCCGGGTATCATACCACGCCCCAAATCACATCGCTGGGAATGCGGAGGTCTTCTCATCCAGGTGCACCACCATAACGCCACAACGATGTCGGGCGGCACAAAACGAAGCTCGCATGCGCAGGCCTGCCCGCATGCGCACACCACTGCAACAAAAGCGAAACTGCCCACCGTGCGTAACGCGTGGCAGCCCCCACACCTGCGCCGCCACAAAAAAGCCGGATGACGCAGGTCAGGGCATCAATTAGGCAAGGACAAGAGCACCCGTCTCGGAGTCGTAGGTCACACTCTCGCCCAGATAGCCTTTTTCCTCCATCCAGGCAAGCACCGGGTCAACCATCTCGGAGGTGGGCAGGGCAGCCTCGGGATAGGTAGAGATAGGATAGGTATCAGCCACCACTTCCGACAGACTCGCCTTTTCTACGAGTAGCTCACGAAAGCTCTCCGAGTCCTCGTTAATCTGAGTCACGGCAGCATCCCAGGCCTCGCGCACAGCATCCAAGGCCTCGCTGCCACCTCCATCGATCCAAGCCTGGCTCACGGCAAAAACCGACTGACTAATGTTGTCCCCCTCGGTATCATCGGCAAGCACAATCATGCCATTCGCCTCACCGAGAGCGAGCAGGCTGCCGGGTAGGGCCGCAGCGGCCACCTGGTTATTAGCCATGGACTCGTAGCGCACGGACAGCCTCCTGATTTCTTCGCCCACAATCTGATCAGCAGGCACCCCGGCCTCAAGCATGAGGCAGTCCATCACGTACTCGGGCACCGTGTTAGAGCCCACACCAATGGGTACCCCAGCCAGGTCAGTCAGGCTTTCAATCCCCGACTCAGGCGAGGTCATGATGCCAAAGCGCCCCTGCTCAGGAGTGGCACCTAGGGTGACCCAGGCCAGGTTCATGGGCATACCGCTGGCCGCTAAGGTGGCCGACACCTGAGCGTCGGTCATGGCCCCGTCGATCTCATCAGCCGTAAAGGCGGTGGAAAGCTCCTGGGCACTTTGGAAGGTGATGATTTCGACCTCCACCCCGGCCTCGGCATAAAGCTCCAGATGTTCGGCTACCCAAAACGGCAGCGAGTCCTCGGTCTGAAGCGTGCCGATCCTCATCGTGAGCGACGCAGCCTCAGGTGAGCCCTCGTCCTCAGACGAGCAGCCCACAAGCGCGAGCGCGGCGCAGGCTACCGAGGTGGTGGCGAGCGACATGAATGTGCGACGGGTCAGCATAGGTACCCCTTTCTCGTCAGGTCCTGCGCTCCTTCTGAATGCAGGACAGGCAACACCCCTCTGGCCACATGACCAAAGGGGCGCTTTCCTTGTTACTTTTGGGACTACAAACAGCCGTGCATAAAGCTAGCCCAGAATGAGGGACAGGATAGCCTGCTTGGGCTGCTCACCCACCATAGTGCGCTTGATGTGGCCATGCTCAAAGACAATGAGCGTAGGTACGTTGATGATCTGATATTGGTCGGCAAGGTCGGGGGAGTTATCCACATCCACCTTGTAGACCTTAATGCGCCCGGTCAGCTCACGAGCCACGTCCTCCAAAACGGGCGCGAGGGTTTTACACGGCCCACACCAGGTGGCGAAGAAATCCACGAGGACCGGGGTGTCGGCATTGAGAACCTTGGATTCGAAATCGGACGTGTCGATAACCTGCACCATGGCGGCTCCTTTTTCCATACCGGACGGCAAGACGACGGACACACGTCCCGCAAATCCTGCGCGTCAGGCAATCTGCATAACGAGCGAGAGGGTAACAGATGGATGACAGACGCGCAGGCCGGCCGATGGTATGGCAGGGATTCGGCATATTCTCCCGGGGCAGTGGAGGGCAAGAGCCGTCCACCGCACACTGCTGTCCACCGATCCGACCCTCGGTGGTACGGTATCATTGTTGGTTCGGCGCGCCTTGACCGCAGCAGGAGCAAGGCCGACCATGACAGACGACCACGATGGGAGCTATATCATGAGACGGTCTTACTCGCCGGATAGTGCCAACGAACCCGCCTGGAAGGGCTGCACCACCCTTGAGGCTAACCTCATTCTCGAAGGTGGTGGGATGCGCGGGCAGTTTAGCGCCGGAGTGCTGGACTTTTTCATGGATCACGGCGTGTGGTGCAAACATGTATATGGCACCAGCGCAGGCGCCCTATGCGGCTACAACTATGTTGCCGGTGAACTGGGGCGTTCCTGCTTTTTGAACACCAAATACTGCACCGATTATCGCTATCTGTCGCTGCGTAATTTTGCCCTCACGGGCAATGCCATGGGCGTTGAGTTGATGTTCGATGAGATTCCCAACAAGCTCGACCCCTTCAACTACACCAATTTTGACACCTCCCCCCTTTCGCTCACCGTGGTGTCAAGCAATCTTGAGCTGGGCGAAGCCGACTACCACACCCTGACCGACGGGCACGACACCACCTATATTATTGCCTCGGCAAGCATGCCGCTGGTAAGCAAGATTATCGAGGTGGATGGCAAAAAGCTCTTGGATGGCGGCCCCTGCGACAGCGTGCCGCTTTTGCACGCCATGCTCACCGGACAGACACGCCGCCACATAGTGGTACTCACCCAAGATTCCACCTACCGCAAAAAGCCCAACAAGACTATGCCACTCATCAGGGGCGTTTATGCCGACTATCCACTCTTCGTAGATCGAATGGAGCACCGCCACTTTGAGTACAACCGCTGCTATCGCTGGATCAAGCGACTGCACGACGCCGGCGAAGTGTTCATGATTCAGCCTGCCACGCCGGTTACGATAGGCACGATGGAGCGCGACCAAGAAAAGCTTTTCGACCTCTACGAGCAGGGATACGCCCAGGCTGCCGCCCAGTGGGACGAACTGCAACGATATTTGGGTCTCTAGGGGGAATAGGGACGGCAACGACGCACCTGACGGCGTAAAGCGGGAACGAGGGTGCAGAAGCCGGGCGCAGCAGCCCAAAAAGACAGGCATGAGCGGATGTAACTGCAGACCACTTGCCACCTTGTCAGCACGCCGCCCATCCGTCGATACCTGAGCGAGCCGCCACGCCTTGCAGGCTAAGGCGTAGGAGCTGCCTGATTGAAGGGCTTATGCCTCAGTGTTGGCGTAGTGACGCAGGATAAGCGGGGCGGCAATGTAGACCATCACCTGGTCGGTGCCCTCGGCGATCTGAAAGCCCCGACAGTCCTGCCAAATCGAGGACACCCGCTCGTTGAGCGTGTAACCGCGCCCGCCCAGAATCTGCATAGCATCGCTTGCCACCTCGGTGGCCGCCCGGGGCACGTAGCGCTTCATGAGCGCTACCGACAAGCGATCATGACGGCCCTGGTCATATTCCCAGGCCGCCTCATAGACCAAGGAGCGCATAGTGCGCAGCTTGATTTCCATGTCGGTGAGCATCTGCTGGATTTGCTGAAAATCGGCCACCTTTGAGCCAAAGGCCTCACGCGAGCGCGCCCAAGCCACGGCATCCTCCATCGCAGCCTGTGCCTCTCCCAAGGCCGTGGCGCACACAAACACACGCCCTATCTCGAAAAACTGATACAGAAGCGAAAACCCCGGCACGTCGCCTTCCAAGCGCCAGGCCTCGTCAAGCTCCACATCCTCAAAACGGATGCTCGCGAAAGGCAGGATCTGCTGGCCAATCTTGCTCTCGGGCAGAGCCGAAATGCCCGGCAGGGCATTGGGGATCATCCAAAACGAGAGGGCCGGGTGCCGCCCGTCATGGGAAACATCCTTATCAATGGCCGCCACGAGCAAAAGCGGGGCGTACTCGCCGTTGTTAACAAAGAGCTTTTCTCCATTGAGCAGGCGCTTACCGTCGCGCGTACACACGTGAGTCTGCATATGGGAGGTGTCGGAGCCCGCCGTCGGTTCAGACACGGCCAGGGCAAAGGCTAGGCGCCCCGTCTCCTGGTACTCGGTGCGCACAGGGTCGGCCTGCTGAGGGCTCGCAAAACGCTCCAGAATCTGGAGCTGCAGAAGGTCGATATGGAAGGGCATGGTAGCACCGCAGGCACGGGCCACCTCCTCAAGCACGAGAGCTTGGGCGAACATATCGTAGGAGATGTGGTCGCGACGGTGGATGACGCCAAAGCCATTAAAGGGCAGGTTCACAAAGGCACGGGCAACCTCGTCAGGCAGGCCCATGTCGCGGCGCCACTGGGCTACCGAGACAGGGTCGCAGTACTCCTGGGCAAAGGCACGCACCTCGTCGATGAGCTGAACGTATGCTTCTGACAGAAAGCTTGTATTCATCCTGGCCCCACGTCTTATAGCAATACCCCCTTGGGCTGGCGCACACCTACAGGAAGCGATAGCTCACGGTGCGCACGCCCCAGGCTGTAGCAGAACTAAAGCCGAGCGCCTTCCATACGCCAGGCTGCAGGTCAAGCGATCGCGACCCGCCGTTGAGGCTTCCGCAGTCATTCACCACCGCAACGACGGTGCGCCCACCATAGCTGATTTCAACCATGCGCCCGAAATACGAGCGATAGTTAGGCCAAGACATAGGAATGGCCACTCCCATGGAGGTTTCGGTAACCGTGGCACCGGA
>CAYTIS010000003.1:0-13276 GCA_964438035.1 uncultured Slackia sp. | reverse complement strand
GTTGACGACTCTGACTCACTTGAAGACGAAGAAGTCGAAGTGGTTGACGACGTGTCGGTAGCATCTTCATCGGGCGTATCCCAGGATGCCGCAGCCTGAGCCTGCAAAGCAGCCAGCAGCTCAGCCTGAGCCTGCAAGGCTGCCAAGCGCTCGGCTTCGGCCTTAGCTTCGGCAGCAGCAAGCGCCTGCTGGGCCTCTTCTACCAGCTCAGCAGCCTCCTCCTTTTTAGCCTCGGCCTCCTCAAGAGCGGCCATCTGAGCGTCTTTTTTGGCATCCAAATCCTCAAGCGCTTCGGTAAACTCCTGCTCGCGCTGCTTTTGCTCCTCAATAATCTGCATCTGGGCTTCTTGAACCGACTCAATATATTGAAGATTATCAATCAGATCGGCCAGACTTTGCGATCCAAGCAGGGCCTTAAGAAGGGACAGCCCGCCGGTTTTGTACTCATAGTTGACCATAACGCCCAGCTTTTCACGGCCCTCTTGAACCGCCTCCTGCGCGTCCATGACCCCTGCGGTTGCCTCGTCAATCTCCTCCTGAAGGGCCTCGAGCTGGGCCTCCAGCTCTTCGTACTCCTCAGTCAGCTTCTCCATGCGAAACTCGGCCTCATCGAGAGCTGACTGCGCATCGCTTACCTCATCGGCAAAGGCGACACGCAAGGGAACACCCGTGCAGACGAGCGCTAAGGCCACCGCACAGAGAAGTAATCTTTTTGATATGTCCATCAGCGTTTTGATACGAGTGCCTTTCCTCTTTGATCAGAGCAGGGGAATCCCAAAGGATACCCCTTCGGGCTAGCAGCAAAAGCCGCCAACCCACGCAGCGAAGCTAACGCGCGCTGCTCGCATACGGAGTCTTGTCTTTCAGGAGCACGTCGTGAGCACCACCCTCAACAATGGAGGTGGAGGACACCACCGTAAGCCGCGCCTTATCCCGAAACTCAGGGATGGTCAAGGCACCGCAGTTGCACATCGTGGACTTAATCTTCAGCAGCGTAACAGCCATATTGTCCTTGAGGCTGCCGGCGTAAGGAACGTAAGAATCCACGCCCTCCTCAAAGGAGAGGTTCTTTTTGCCACCCAGGTCGTAGCGACCCCAGTTGCGAGCACGGGCCGAACCTTCACCCCAGTACTCCTTCATATACTGGCCGTTGACCATGACCTTGGCCGAGGGGCTTTCGTCAAAGCGGGCAAAGTAGCGGCCCAGCATGACAAAGTCAGCGCCCATGGCCAGAGCAAGCGAGATATGGTGGTCATAGACAATGCCACCGTCCGAGCAGATGGGCACATAGACACCCGTTTCCTCGTAGTACTCATCGCGGGCCTGAGCAACCTCAATAGTAGCCGTAGCCTGACCCCGGCCGATGCCCTTGGTCTCGCGGGTGATGCAGATGGAACCACCACCGATGCCCACCTTGACAAAATCGGCACCGCAGTCAGCCAAGAAGCGAAAGCCGTCGCGATCAACCACATTGCCCGCGCCAATCTTGACCGAGTCGCCGTAGCGCTCGCGTACCCACTCGATGACCATCTTCTGCCAATCCGAAAAACCCTCGGACGAATCGATACACAACACGTCAGCACCGGCCTCAATGAGTGCCGGTACACGCTCCATATAGTCGCGGGAATTGATGCCCGCCCCCACCATATAGCGCTTCTCGCGGTCGAGCATCTCTAGGGGATTTTCTTTGTGGGAGTCATAATCTTTGCGAAACACCAAGTAAACCAGACAGTCATCGCCGTCCACAAGAGGCAGGCTGTTGAGCTTATGATCCCAAATGATGTCGTTGGCTTCAGAAAGGGAGGTGTCAGAAGAAGCCACGATGAGCTTCTCACGCGGGGTCATGAAATCAGCCACCTTCTCGTCCAGCGTCATGCGGGACAGGCGATAGTCGCGTTCGGTCACCACGCCCAGAAGCTTGCCGCTGGGGCTTGCCCCCGCAGTCACGGGCATGGTGGAGTGGCCTGTTTTCTCCTTGAGATCAAGCACCTGCGCCAGCGTCATGTCGGGCGACAGCGTGGCATCACTTACGACAAAGCCGGCCTTGTACTGCTTGACGCGCGAGACCATGGCGGCCTCATCCTCAATGCTTTGGTTGCCATAGATAAATGATAGGCCGCCCTCGGTAGCCAAGGCCACGGCCATGCGGTCGTCAGAAACAGCAGCCATGATGGCCGACACCATGGGCACATTGAGCGTAAGTGGGCAGGCCTCCTCACCCTTACGAAAGCGTACGAGCGGTGTTTGCAGGTTCACCTTAGAGGGAATACAGCTAGCAGGCGTATGACCGGGAACCAGGAGATACTCATTGAAAGTCCTGGACGGCTCTTCATAATAAAACGCCATGCAGCTCCTCCTTGCTACGAACAATCAGTACATGCCCGCCATGAGGCGTATGAACGGTCATTATAGGCCGCATCGCGAGAGGCGGTCACCCGTCCGCCTAAAATCCAGAGACGGCTTGAGGTTGCTAGCACACAACCGTCATAACTTTAGTCGGGTAAAGTACCGCTCCCACAACCAGTGGGGATGCGAGGGATAAGCGGCATAAATACGGGCTCCACCAGGAAAGCAAAGGCCACCTCACCAGGCCTGTTGATGGCATCCCCGAGCGAAGGCGGCCACTTGTGCAAGCAGGCAGGCCGCAAAAACCGCAGAGCCAAACCCGCAGCCCTCCCAATGAATATGAAAGGCCCTCCACATACGGGCGCTACCCTGCCAGCCCGCACGAGGCCGTGCTACCATGCTGAGCCGTCATCCCAACATGCGCCGCCGCCCGTGCCGTGCACGCGATGCTAACCGACGGCGGAGTTGCACGTCCTTGAAAGAGAGGAACCCCCATGGAGCACCCTAACGCATGGAACTCCTACGATGAGCAGGCGCTGGAGGAACTCGAATCCCTCGCCGCTAACTACCGTCGCTTCATCAGCGAAAACAAGACCGAGCGTGAATGCGCTTCTACCGCCGTGGCCCTCGCGCGCCAGGCCGGATACGTCTCGATCGAAGAGGCGCGCAAGGCCGGGCGCACGCTTGAACCAGGCGACAAGGTGTATGCCGAAATCTATGGCAAGACCATCATTTTGGCTCACATCGGCACCCGCCCCCTAGAGGAGGGCCTGAATATCTTAGGTGCCCATATCGACAGCCCGCGCCTAGACATCAAGCAAAACCCCCTTTATGAGGCAAACGGCCTGGCCCTGCTAGACACGCATTACTACGGCGGTGTCAAAAAGTACCAGTGGGTGGCCCTGCCTCTGGCCATCCATGGTGTGGTGGTCAAAAAAGACGGCAGCACCCAAAAGGTCAACGTAGGAGACGACCCCGGTGACCCCGTCTTTTGCGTCACCGATCTTTTGCCCCACCTGGCTGCCGAGCAGATGAAAAAAACTGCCTCTCAGGTGATTGAGGGAGAGGCCCTGGACGTATTAGCAGGCAGCCGTCCCATGCAAAAGGCCGAAGACAAGGATGAGGCCGACAAAACCGAGCTGGAGAAGCTCGCGGACAAAGAACCGGTCAAGGCCCTGCTGCTGTCCAAGTTGGCCGAAAAATACGACATGGAGGAAGCTGACTTTTTATCCTCCGAACTTGAAGTGGTGCCGGCCGGTCCTGCCCGCGACTGCGGCTTTGATGCCTCGATGATTCTGGGATATGGCCATGACGACCGCGTGTGTGCCTACCCCAGCCTAATTGCCCAGCTTGAGGCCACGGATCTGGAGAAAACCGGCATCTGTATCCTCGTGGACAAAGAAGAGATTGGAAGCGTTGGTGCCACGGGCATGACCTCGCTTTTCTTCGAGAACACCATCGCCGAGATTATGGATCTGTGCGGCCAGGCAGGAGACTTGCCCCTGCGCCGCTGCCTCGCTCACTCCAGCATGCTCTCCAGCGATGTGAGCGCCGCCTTCGACCCCGCCTACCCCAATGCCTTTGAGGCCAAAAACACGGCCTATCTGGGGCGCGGCGTGGTATTCAACAAGTTCACTGGCAGCCGTGGCAAAAGCGGGAGCAACGACGCCAACGCCGAATACATGGCTCAAATCCGCGCTATCATGGAAAAGGGTGACACGCGCTTTCAGACCGCTGAGTTGGGCAAGGTTGATGTGGGCGGCGGTGGCACCATCGCCTTTATCCTCGCGCAATACGGCATGAACGTGATTGACTGCGGTGTGGCGGTGCTGAGCATGCACGCCCCCTGGGAGGTTATCGACAAGGCCGATCTCTACGAGGCCCTCAAGGCCTACCGCGCGTTTCTGAAGTGGGCGTAAGAACTGCGCAGAGCGGTTGGCACGCCTTGTAACCAATACGCTCAGGCCAGCAGTTACGACCAGCTACACCCTGGGGCCTCACATGAGAAGGGCCGATGCCGCCTTGGACTGCAGCATCGGCCCTCTTTGTTCGGCTGAAGTGTGGCGAATAGGTGTCCGCAGATACCATAAGGCATCAGGCGCTCACCGTAGACCGCGCAAGGACGCGCTCTACGTCCCTGCCCTCTATTGGTCGTTTCTCCTGATGCGATCGGTGTTGGCAAGCCAAAGCGCCCCCAACAGTACGAGAATCGCAAAGGACTGCACGAGGGTGTCAATCGAGTTGTCGTGGTAGAGGATAATGAGACGCACCACCGCCGTCACACCGATGTAGATGAAGTAGCGCAGCGGAAAATGCAAGCCCGCCTGATAGTACTTGGCGATGAGCGCCAAAAACTCGAAGTACAAAAACCAGGTCACAATCGTGCCCAGAATCTCATTGCTCTCAACCTCGTGCGTCACAAAGACAATCTGGATCAGGTTCCAGGAATTCAAAAGGAGCAGCACCGATAAAATCGCCCCAAGCACAAACAGGGCCGCCGACAGAAACATCTGCATAGCGTGCGCGATTTTTTGAGGTTCAGTGACGGACTTCAGACACGCCAGACAGAGGCGACGCTTTTTTTCAGTACTCACGAGAAAACCTTACCTGAGAAGAGGAAATGACGAGGAGGAATCAAGGAAACGTTAAGCCCGTTTGTAGCCGGTATAGAGGGTGGCGATGGCGCAGAACAGCAAAGCCCAGCCGAGGTACTTATGCATCTTCATAAAGATCTCCTTCACTCGTGCTGCCCTCCCCCTGGGCACAAGCACTCGGAGCAGGAATTCACCCAAGCCCTGAAACACGCCCTATCTGCACAGCAGATTAAGAAGCAAGGGCGGCCACAAGGGCGAGATTAAGGAGAGAAATCACGATGCACGAGAACCGGTGAAGGGGGATGAAACCATTACGTCAGCTTTTTTGTTTTCAGACAGCAATACCAATTGATTTCGCCGCATTGTACCACTATTCTGACTTCGGATCGCAAGGGATTACGTGCCCCGATTATACGGACAACCAGCCGTCATGTGCGATGCACCATCCTCCAACCCGTACATATCGTCGCTCGCATCGCTCCAATCGAAACCGCACCATCCCTTGCGCCAACAACAGTCGAGCCACAAACGTGAGGAGACCATCATGAACGCAAAAATTGGAACGCTTCTTGTCGGAGCCGGGTTTTTATTGGGAACCGCAGGCGTGAAGGTCGTCACCAGCAAGTCAGCCAAAAAATGTGCTGTGCACAGCGTGGCCGGTATCCTGCGCGTGAAGCAGGGCTATGACGCCATCGTCGAGCAGGCCAAGGCTGAGGTTGACGACATCATGGCCGAGGCTACCTACCTCAATGCCGCCAAAGCCTCCGAAAAGCCCGCCGAGTCGGGACAGACTGAGGCCGCAACCGCCTAGGAAGCGCTAGGCTAGAGGCATGGACTACGTCATCCACCACGAAATACCTGGTCGTGTTCGTCTGAAACTGGCAGGGTCGGTACCCAACAACGAGCTTGATGCCCTCATTAAAGTGGTCCATGCGGCCCCCGAGGTCACCAAGGTTCAGGTCTACGGACGCATCGGGCACATGGCAGTCACCTATGCGGGCGGCACCGATGCACGCACCCGGGTGCTTACGCACCTGCAAGGAATTGAGCGCGCCGCCATTGAGCAGGCCCAGACCGAGTACGCCATGGCACTCGCCCCGCGCACGCATGAGCTCATCTTGCGACTCGCACGCCTCGTGGGTGCCTATATGGCACGCCGTCTGTTTCTACCCGCACCCATCCGAGCCTTACTCGCCCTTATCGCCTTTCGCCCCTTCCTGAAAAAGGGATGGCAGGCCCTGCGCCGGGGCCAGATCACCGTTCCCGTACTTGATGCGGCCGCCATCGGCATCTCCTTTGTTAAGCGCGATCCCCAAACCGCCGGACAGACCATGTTTTTGCTGGACGTGGGTGAGGCTTTGGAGGACTACACCCGCGCCGCTTCCGAAAACGAGCTGATCAATTCTCTTTTGAACGTCGCTGACTCAGCCCAGAAGGTCGAGGGTGACACCGAGGTGACGGTACCGGCCTCAAGCCTTGTCAAGGGTGACCTCGTGGCGGTACGCACAGGCATGTCCATCTGTGTCGATGGGGTCATTGAACAGGGCATGGCCATGGTGAACCAGGCCACTCTCACCGGCGAGCCCCTCGCCGTAGAACGTACGGTGGGCGATGACGTGTTTGCCGGAACCGTGGTGGAAGAAGGCGATATCCTGGTGCGCGTGCGCGCCAATTCGGGCGAAACCAAGCTGCGCTCCATCGTGTCGATGGTAGAAAAGGCCGACAGTCTGAAATCGGAAACCCAAACGCGCATGGAAAAGGCGGCCGACCGCATCGTGCCGTGGAACTTCCTACTCGCCGGGGTGGTAGGCCTGATTACGCGCGATCTGGTGAAGACCTCGGCCGCGCTTATGGTGGACTACTCCTGTGCCCTCAAACTCACCGGCTCCATCGCCGTTATGACCGCAATGAGCAACGCAGCCAAGGAAGGTATCATGGTGAAGGGGGCCAAGTATTTTGAGGCCTTCGCCGATGCCGACACCATCGTGTTCGACAAAACCGGCACCCTCACCGAAGCCGCTCCCACCCTCGTGCGGGTGGTCGCCTTTGAGGGCTGGAGTGAGCAGGAAGTGCTGCGTTTCTCGGCCTGCTTAGAGGAGCACTTCCCCCACCCTGTGGCCCGCGCCGTGGTGCGTGCAGCTCAGAAGCGCAATCTGAGCCACCGCGAGCGTCATGCGGCCGTCGAGTATATCGTAGCCCACGGTATCGCCTCGACGCTTGATGGCAAGCGCGTAGTCATCGGGTCGGGCCACTTTGTGCTGGAGGATGAGGCAGCCACCATCGACGAGGAGGCCTTCGTCGCCTGTCAGGCCGATTTTGAAGGACTGTCCCCCCTCTACCTGGCCGTGGACGGACGGGTAGTGGGTGTGTTGGGTATCCAAGACCCCATCAAACCCCATGCCGCCGAGGCCATCGCCCAACTCAAGGAGCTGGGGGTCGAACGCGTCATCATGCTCACGGGCGACTCGCCGCGTACGGCCAAAAAGATTGCCGCCCAAGCCGGCATCGACGAGTGGCAGGCAGACATGCTCCCGGAAGACAAGTACGCCTACCTCGAAGCGCTCAAGGCACAGGGTCGACACGTAGCCATGGTGGGCGACGGCGTGAACGACTCCCCCGCTCTTTCGCTTGCCGATGTCGGGATTGCCATGGGCCAGGGCTCAGACATAGCCAAAGAGGTGGGTGACATCGTGCTTTCGGATACCAACCTAAACTCACTTGTCACCCTGCGTCGACTGAGCACCGGACTGGACAGGCGGTTGGCCGCCTCGTATCGCAAGGTCATCGGTATCAATTCGCTCTTGCTCGCCCTGGGGATTGGTGGGTTTATCACGCCCCAGACATCCTCGCTGCTGCACAACACCACCACGGTCAGCTTCTCGCTGGCCAATACCAAGCGCTACGTATAGTGTGTCAGTTCCTCCGACAAAAAAGGAGGAGAGGAAGGCAGGCGCACCAAAGCGTGGCGCGCGCCCAGCCTAGCAGGGCGCCGAAGCATTGAGAACGCGTCGGCGCAATACATGCAGCGCACGCACAAACGCCGCCCATCCCGCAAGGGGTCGGCGGCGTTTTTGTGCCCTACAGCTCCACGATATCGGCCAAGCTGACGGCCCCATTGCGTATGAGGAGCTTGGCCACACTTGGACGCGAGCCACCCCGGGGGCGACTCGGCGATCCGGGGCAGATGAGCATCCCGGCGGGAAAGGCCTCATCGTGCACGATACGCGGCACATGCGTGTGACCGTGCACAGCGACGTCCGGGATGGGATCCCCAGGACCAAGCACTGAAGTGCGCCCCGAAAGCGCCGCCTGCAGATGCCCGGGAATATGCGCCACCAAAAACCGCACCCCACCGATACTGCATACCGCATAGCGTCCAACCGAGGCACCGTATTCGGGAATGTCGTTATTGCCCAGCACGGCAGTGATCGGCGCGATGGTGCGCAACTCCTCCAAGATCTGCGGACCGCCGATGTCGCCCGCATGAATTAGGTGGTCGCAGTCGGCCAGTTCAGCATAGGCAGCCCGTGACAGCGTCCCGTGCGTGTCCGAAATTAACCCTATTCGCATGCTCATTCCTCTTCGTCTTCATCGCCTACAGAATCAATGATGGAAGCCGGCGAGAGCCAGTCGGTATAGGGACGACACAACAGCCGCGCATCTCGGTAGGCCTGGGCCATGGTGACCACGGTTTGGCCCTGATAATTACCCGATTTTTGCAGCTCTACCACCAGTGCCACATCGGGAGTGGTGTCCTCGGTCAGGTTGAGCGGTAACAGCAAGTTCATACTGTTGGTACGCGGATAGTAGGCCGGCACCGCCGTCTTATAATTCCAGCGCACTTGACGCCGTGCCTGCTCAATGGCGGCATTAATACTGTTGGACAGGCGTGTGAACAGGCGCGGATCATTGGCGATGGTGGTACGCAGCCGATCGAAGAGCGCTGCGCGGCCCCGCTCGCCTAGCTCCTCAATCCCCGCGAGAATATCCTGACACGCCACAGAGGAGGCCAGTTCATCGCGCAGGTAGGCCACAGGCAGGCGATCCACATTGTCCACCACGATGTGGCGAATATCGCAAACCACCTCGCGCTCCAGATCAAAGAGGAGGTCTTCCTTGCGCCGCAGATAATTGGCTGGCTGGGGCAAGGGGTTCATCTCGCGCACAAGACGCTTGCCGTTGCGCCCCGTGCCCGCCGTGCAAAAGTCGGTGAAAACCCAAGGCTGGCGCGCTGAGGGGTCGGCCGCATCAAAGCAGGCGTAAATATCCTCGTAGTGCTTGTCCACCAGACCCGTATTAAAGGCGGCGAAGGACTCGTCGTCTGAATAGGCCACCTTATCCTCAAGAGTCAGGCGGTAGAAGGTGTAGCGCAGGTAGTTATGCAAGATACTGTAGCGCTTGGTCTGCGAACCCTTCGCCCCGATGCCGGGCATTTCGCTGAAGTCCCAGGGTTCATCCAAAGCGATCGCGGCCAAAGTGGAGAGCAGCTCGGGCCACGAGCCTAGGTCGGCAAAGCGCTCAAAGGCCTTGCCCGGCGGCACGCGGCGCGAGCAGCGGCGCGAAAAGCGTGTGGACGCCTTGGCAGCCTCATCGACTGAGGGCTGGTCAGCGGACGCTGGTTCTGCCGTAGTGGACGTATCGGGCTTGTCGATGATATCGGGCTGCGCAGGTCTGGAGGAGTTTGATTTTTCCGACCTGTCCGCCCGGCTTGAAGCGCTGGACTTCTCAGATTTGTCGACCTTATCGGCCTTGTCGGCACTACCGGACTTTTCGACCGAGGTGGAGCCACTCGGCGTATCGGAGCGCGGGGCACTGAGGAGCTGAGCGGTACGCGCGCCCTCCAGGCCAGCCGGTAGGGCCACTCTCTTGGGTGTAGCGGATGTCATCAAGGCCTTGGTCTGCACCCGCCCCTGGCCAGCTCCTGCCTTAGCCCCCTTAGCTGCCACCGCCTTGTCCTTGCTGCCGTCCTTGCTTTTGGAAGCCTCCTTAGTCTTGGCAGGTTCCTTGTCTTTTCCTGCCTCGCTGCTCTTGGCAGCTTCCTTGGCCTTAGTAGGTGTCTTTTCTTTGCCAGCTTCCTTGACCTTAGCAGCCTCTGTGGTCTTGGCAGGTACCCTGCCCCGCAAAGCCTCCTTTTCTCCTGTGCTGGCCTGGGGTTTTGTCTGCCCCTCGGCATCTTCCTGAGAAGCAGTGCCCCCCTTCTCAAAGGGCTCGTATTCGCGCAGAGAAAAGACCGACTGAGTCACCCCGCCCGTCTCCTTCGTGGAAAGCGAGATGAAATCCTCCATCTCGCCCAGCATAGATTTCAGCTTGAGAAATCCGTAGTCCGCCTTGTCGATGTCCTCGCGCAAAAAACACCAGCCCAGATTGGCGAGCAGATGCTCCTCATCAAATTCAAAATTACGTTTAAGCACCTGGTAGATATGGCGCTTATCGTCCTCGGTCATGGACGTAGTCTTCTTGCGAGCAGCCATGCTGCCTCTCCTTACTTATGATAGGGTTCGCCCCTGTTAATTTTGAAGGCCCGATACACCTGTTCAAGCAGTACCACACGTGCCAGGTTGTGGGGTAGCGTAATCCTTCCCAGCGACAGGCTCTCATTGGCGGCTTCGTACACCTGCGCATCCACACCATGCGAACCTCCGATAATGAAGGTCAGCTCGCCTACGCCGCCTAAGGCAAGCTCATCCAAACGCGCTGCAATCTGCTCGCTCGTGCGCTCGCGGCCCCGTGAGTCAAGCAGAATCACATGAGCGCGCAATGGGAGCGCACGCAGGATATCAGCGCCCTCCTGCGCAAGCGCATCCCTTACTCCCCCGCAGCGTGCCGGGTCGCGATCAGCTACTTCAACAAGGCTCACCTGGGCATACGCTTTGAGGCGCTTGAGGTATTCTGCACAGGCATCCTTCCAAAACCTCTCTTTGAGCCTGCCTGTAGCCACAATCCTGATCTTCACGGCCGTCCCTGCCGGCTCATGGCGTCACGCAGGGCGGTAAGCTTCGCGCGCACGGCTGGGTCAAGCCGCTCGGCCACGGTGTTTTTTACCGACACCGCAGGCTCATCCTCCAGGCGCGACTCGTGAACATGGAGGGCCACCGCGCGGCTGAATCCGTCGGCGCTCATACGATCCACCCCACCGCCAAAAACCGTGTTTTGGATGGAAGCATCACTGGTTACCACCAGAGTCCCCACGCCCCGCGCGCGGGCCTCCCAGGCCATCTTCTCAATCACCTTATCGGCTGAGTCGCCCGCGCGGGAAAATACTACGCGCACCCCCGCAATTTTTTCGGCCGAACCATCGGAATATTCGTTATTGGCACCGTCAAAGACGATGACGGCATCGAAGTCACTGCCCGCATAGGCCACCACATCATTGATGAGGGCTTCGCGGGCACGGTTGAAGCGGTCGTGATCATAATCGGGATTCGGCCCCGCCTTGTCACCACGTTCCCGCAGATCACGGTAGCGCGCGCCGCTGCGCAGCACGTTGTAGCCATCCACCAACAGGAGTCTTTTTCTCTGCCGCGCCATGCCCCGATTCCTCGCGTGACGCCTAGTGCTTGGCCTGGACGGCGCACTGGCGCGCCCACTCGTACATGATGGCGGTGGCCGCCTGAGCCACGTTCAGCGAGTCCACCTTGCCCTCCTGGGGAAGCTTGGCCACAAAATCGCAGGCCTCAAGAACCAGGCGCGAAATACCGTCGGCCTCGTTTCCCACCACCAGGGCAATCTTGCCGTACAGGGGCGCCTCCCATACCGTGTGCGTGGCGTGCTCACTCGCACCAGCCACCCAAAAGCCCTCCTTTTTAAAGCGTTCGAGCGCTGAGACGATATTAGCCACCTGAGTAACCTTAAGATGATTGATGGCACCCGCCGAGCTTTTGTAAGTTGCCGCACCTACCCGCGCGGAGCGTTTGTTGGGGATGATGAGACCACTTGCGCCCACGGCCTCGGCCGAACGAGCAATGGCACCAAGGTTTCCCGCGTCGGTCAGGTGATCAAGCACCACCACGAGGGCCGCGCCTCGCTCCTCGGCGCGCGCATTGGCCGCCGCGATAAGTTCGGTGGCACTCACATAGGGAAACGGCAGGGCCTCCGCCATCACACCCTGGTGACTGCCACGCTCACTTGCCGCCTCAAGCACCGCGCGCGGCACCGTCTTGACCGCAATACCCTTCTGGCGCGCCTTGCGCAGGATGTCTTTAATCTGGCCGTCATGCTGAACATTGTCGGCCAAAAGCACCCTCTTGCACGGCATGTCAGCGCGTAGGGCTTCGATGACCGGGCGTTTTCCCTCTATGTAGTCTGCCATGCGGCGAACACCTTTCCGGGTACGTACCCGTCTCACCTTACCTCGTATACAGCGGCCAGCGACCCCTCGGGATGACTCGGATAAGCCCTCGCACGCCCTGGCGCTACCCCAAGCTCCCGCCGCGCTCCTAGACGCGCTTGATGCGGCTGCCTGCCGCCGTGTCCTCTACCATCAGGCCAAGCGCCTGAAGCTCATCGCGAATGGCATCGGCGCGCGCCCAGTCCTGAGCAGCACGCGCCTTGGCCCGCACATCGAGAATGACCTGAACCGCTTCATCCACATCATCGCCACCATAGCCAGCAAGATCGCAAGCGATGCCAATCAGGGCCGAGGGAAGTTCGGCCTGTTTGACGGGCAGTTCAATCCCCAGCAGACCAAAAGCCTCCATAATCGATGCCGCGCAGGCCATGCAAGCCTGAGCATCGGCAGCGCCACCCGCCTGCTCCAGATAGGTATTCGCCTCGGTGATAAGCGAGAAGTACGCCGCAATCGCCCCGGCCGTGTTGAAGTCGTCGTTCATCTGAGCCTCAAACTCAGCCTTGGCGGCATCGGTGGCTTCGGCAAGCTCGCACAGCGCCTGCTCATCCTCCTGGCCTCCCTGCGCATGGCCCGCAGCCCAGCGCAGGTTTTCCACGCAGGTGGCGATGCGCTCCAGCGAGTTTTCGGCCCCTTCAAGACGCTCCCAGGAAAAATCAAGCGGAGAGCGATAATGTGTCTGAAGCATCAGCAGGCGCAGAGCTGGCGCGCTGTGAGCATCCAGCACCTCTTTGAGCGTATGGAAATTACCCAAACTCTTGGACATCTTTTCGCCGTCCACGCGCAGCATGCCCGTATGCATCCACACCTTGGCAAAGCCCTGGCCCCAGCAGCATGAGGCCTGGGCGCACTCGTTCTCATGATGGGGAAAGGCCAGATCCCCCCCGCCCCCGTGGATGTCGATGGGTGTACCCAGATAGCGACGCACCATGGCAGCGCACTCGGTATGCCAGCCGGGACGTCCCTGTCCCCAGGGGCTTGGCCAGCTGGG
>CAYTIS010000002.1:29810-42788 GCA_964438035.1 uncultured Slackia sp. | reverse complement strand
AAACTGGAGCTTAGTGAAGGCGTCAATCTCCTCGGCCACATGCACGTGGTAGCTATTGGTAATGTAACCCTTGTCCGTGATGCCCTCGATCACGCCGAAGCGACGCTGCAGGGCCTTAGCGAACTTGTAGGTAGTGGACTCCAGCGGCGTGCCGTAGGGCGAAAAGTCGATGTTGGTCTTGGACTTCCACTCGGCACACCTGTCGTTCATACGCTGCATGACCTGCATGGCAAACGGCGTAGCCTCCTCATCGGTATGGCTTTTGCCCGTCATGTATTTCACGCACTCATACAGACCGGCATAGCCCAGGCTGATGGTGGAGTAGCCACCGTAGAGCAGCTTGTCGATGGTCTCGCCCTTCTTGAGGCGGGCCAGTGCGCCGTACTGCCACAGAATCGGAGCCGCGTCAGAAAGCGTGCCCTTCAGGCGCTCGTGACGGCACATGAGCGCGCGATAGCACAACTCTAGGCGCTCGTCGAAAATCTCCCAGAACTTGCCCATGTCGCCGCCAGAGGACAGCGCAACGTCAGGCAGGTTGATGGTTACCACACCCTGGTTGAAGCGCCCGTAGTACTTCGGCTTGCCGGGCTCGTAATTCAAAGCATTGGCGATATTGTCAAAGCCGTTGCCAGAGCGATCGGGCGTAAGGAAGGCACGGCAGCCCATGCAGGTATAGCAATCGCCCTCGCCGGACTTCTGACCCTTGGAAAGCTTGTACTCGCGCATCTTCTTCTCGGAGATGTAGTCCGGCACCATGCGCTTGGCCGTGCACTTGGCGGCCAGCTGGGTCAGATAGAAATAGGGGCTGTCTTCGTGGACATTGCTCTCCTCAAGCACGTAGATGAGCTTGGGGAAGGCAGGGGTAATCCACACGCCGGCCTCGTTTTTCACACCCTCATGGCGCTGGCGCAGCACCTCTTCGATGATCATGGCCAAATCGTGGCGCTCAACATCGGATCGAGCCTCACCCAGATACATAAACACGGTGACGAAGGGAGCTTGACCGTTGGTGGTCATGAGGGTAACCACCTGGTACTGGATGGTCTGTACACCACGGCGAATCTCGTCGCGCAGACGCTCCTCCACCACCTCAGACACGCGATCGGGCGCAGCCTCAAGGCCCAGGGTGTTGATCTCGGAGAGCACCTGGCCACGAATCTTTTGCCTGCTCACATCCACAAACGGAGCAAGGTGCGTAAGCGAGATGGACTGCCCACCGTACTGGCAGGAGGCCACCTGAGCAATGATCTGCGTGGCAATATTGCAAGCCGTGGAGAAGCTGTGCGGGCGCTCAATCATGGTGCCAGAGATGACCGTGCCGTTTTGCAGCATGTCATCCAGATTCACCAGATCGCAGTTGTGCATGTGCTGGGCAAAGTAATCCGAGTCGTGGAAGTGGATGATGCCCTCCTCGTGAGCCTTTACCACGTCACGCGGAAGCAGCATGCGCATGGTCAGATCCTTGGACACCTCACCGGCCATGTAGTCACGCTGGACGGAGTTGACGGTGGGGTTCTTATTGGAGTTTTCCTGCTTGACCTCCTCATTATTGCACTCTATGAGAGACAGGATACGATTGTCGGTGGTGTTGGCGGTGCGCTTGAGACTTTGCACGTAGCGATAAATGATGTAACGACGGGCCACATCATAGCGCCCCAAGGCCATAATCTGGTTTTCTACCATGTCCTGAATTTCTTCCACCGACACGGTGTGGCCGGCGCGCTTACAAAGCCACTCCACGCTGTGAGCAGCAAAAGCAATCTGGTCAGCACTCAAGCGATCGGCCTGGGCGGCTTCATTATTGGCACCCTCAATGGCGTGCACAATCTTTTCGATATCGAAGTCAACCTCGGAACCGCTTCGTTTGATGATCTTCATAAAGAATGAACCGAATCCTTTCTGCGTTGCGCCTCGTGTCCGCGCCTAGAGGGCGCGAAGATGTTTTGTTTTGAAGCTGAAAACGCCGCCTTTATCGAAGGCCCCGCTTCCCGCGCCTCGACATAATAACGGAAAGAGCCACTAGATATTGTGTTTTATCGGTCACAGACACACCTTATTATGTTTTGCCAGGTCGTCACCCAAGAAATTCTTTCCGGGCCCTCATGCAGTAAAAACCACAATTCGAGGCTCCTGGGGAAACGCAAAAAACCCGTCCGTAAAGTCTTGAATTAAGGGTAAAAACGTGCTGTATGTGTAGCCCGCAGCGCCCGAGGAATCATCCGCCCAGATGGCACAGCGCGCTCCGCTCCACGCGCAATAATCCACCGATTTTCGGGGTGCTTGTACGGGCTGTGACACCTGGTTCCCACTGCTGGGCACGGCGCTTTTCTTCCGATAGAATCGCACGGTTACATCCTGTAGCCCCGCGCCGTGAGTCCCGCTTCCGTGCGCCCCCGAAAGGCCGCCATGACACCATCCCCCCAACACCACATCCCACAAAACGATACCGACGGCACTTTCCGGGGCTCCTCCCGCCGCGCCTCTTTGCGCAACCTGCCCTCACCTGACACCCTACGAAGCGACACCGTCGGCACTATCCCCCAAAACACCCCGGCTGACGAGGGCAGGCCGCAACGCAGCACCTCCTCAGGCGACGCGACGCAGCGCGACTCCTCCCCTCTCAACCTTATCAAGAAGCGCCCCACACGCCGTCACCGTCGCCCCGTCAAGACCCATTCTGCCACCCGGCGCTGGGCCCTCTACTTTCTCAAGGCCACCGTCTTGCTGGGCGCTTTCTTCGGACTCATCCAGCTGGCTCCCTCCATGCCTGCGGTGGGCATCGCGCTTTTGTGGACAGTGCTGAGCGCGCTGTCGGCCGTAGGCTTTGTCTACCACGCCACCGTGCGCAAAACCCTCAAGCAATATGAATACATGGACGGCGGTAAGCTCTCCTGGATCAACAACGGGCGGTTTTTCACCATACTCGTCGGATTCGTCCTTGCGGCAGTATGTATGGCGGGCCTTCTGTTCGAAGCGCCCAAGTGGGAAACCTCCGAATGGACCATCGTAGCCATTGCTGTTCCCGCCTACTGCCTGGCCTATCTCGTGGCCGAAAAGGCCCTGCGCCGCGAGTATCGCCCCCTGTTTCGGGAGTCGGGTGCGCTGCGCTGGAGTCAGGGACTGGTAACACTATGGCTTCTGCTCGCCTTTGTCGTCATTCTTCTCAACACGCCGCTCACCAACTACGACACCCTGGAGGCCGCTTTCAATGAGGCCCCGCAGCCCTACCAGGACTCCCCCACCGCACTTATGGCCGAAGCCAACCAGCTCACCAGCCTCACCGACGGCATCACCGCCTACGCCATCTCCGAGACGGCGCATTCCTCGCTTGCGCTGTACTACCTGGTGCGGGTTATCTTTGTGGCCTCCGCCTTCTTCAGCATCGCCAACCTGCTAAGCGTATGCGCCCTCAAACCCCGCGAGATGCTGCGCACCATCTCGACCTTGCACACCGAAGAGACTATGGGTCAGCGCGTGAGCCTGCATCGGGTGAGCACCGTGCTCGCCGCGCTTTTGCCCCTCATTCTGTTCGTGGGTTTTCTCTACGCCAACAATCAGGTGGTACGCTACGAGCAGACCAACGAGCGCACGCTTGTGGACGAGTTCATCGCCGAAAACAAAGAGATTGCGATCTACATTGTTGACGGCCAGTACGTGCGCGACCAATTCATCCTCGAAACGATGGCCGTGAGCGAAGCGATTGAGGATGGCCTCCGCCAAAACCTCCTCGGCGAACAATAGCCGAACGCGCCGCTCCTTGCGGCACTTCTTGCCGCGCTCCTTCCTCTCACCGCCTAATCTTCCGTATCAAGGGCGCGCGCGAGAATCTGCATGCGCGCCTCCACGTCCTCGATAATGCGGCTGCAATCCTTTAGCTCATCCGATGCATCAATCCCGTGCACCTCACGCACCGCCTTGTACTTCAGGCTGTGCTCTAAGCTGGCCCAAAAGTCCATGGCGATGGTGCGCAGCTGCACCTCTACCGGCACCGTCTCCTTTTTATCCATGAAGTACACGGGGATGCGCACGATGGCATGCAGGCTGCGATACCCGTTGGGCTTGGGCTGGGCAATATAGTCCTTGACGGTGACAATCTCCAGATCATCCTGCTTTTTGAGAAGGTCAAGCAATCCGTAGACATCATGAACATAGGAACAGATGACGCGTACGCCAGCGATGTCGTAGAGGTTGGCCTCCATGCTGGCAATGGTGACAGGAAACCCCTGACGCCTGAGCTTTTCGAAGATGCTCGCGCGCTTTTTCACACGCGACTCAATATGATGGATGGGGTTGCGGTTCTTTTTGAGACTGAGATCGCGATCCAAAACCTCAAAGCGCACCGTCATCTGGCGCATGGCCGCCTCGTACTTCTGAAGCGCCTCGCGCAGTGCCTCTCCTGCCGTCCTGATCATCGCCTCATCGGCGGTAGCCAGCGTGGCCACGCCCGAAGCGGTCTGGGCGGTGTTAACCAGCGTTGTCAAAGACGGAAACACCGTCACATAGGAAGGATCATCCGCGCCGTAGGCGGGATGAATCGGCTCGGGGGCAGGACTCATGAAGCCTCCTCGACTTGACTTCTGCCCGCATGGCTCCAAGGCCGATCGCAACCCAAGGGCCTAGCCCAGGTCAACAAGTGAAACCTGCGGCAGCATCCGGACGCAGACGACGTCGTAGCTATGCAGGAACCGAAGACTGCACGACCTCAACCGTTATGCGCCCGCATAGCCATGCGAGACATCGCACGAATCCATGATAGGAAAGGCTTCGGCAGAAGGCGATGCCCACGGTGTTTCGTTACCGAAAGGGCATGAGGACTTCTGAAAAGAAGCAGAAAGCTCTGAGGCATCGTTTCGGGCAGACGAAACAACCAAGGCAGTATCACTCGACGATGCCGGGTCAGCAAGCAGTAGTGCGCGCTGGCTCGTGACGTAAGGCAGGGCGTCCTGAGAAGAAGCCCGGTCAAAGACTTGACCCTGCGAGCCCAGGTCGGACATGTTCGCCAGAAACTCATCGCAGAGGCCCTTGAGAGAGGTGCCCGCCGTCTGAACGGCGAAGAGCTCAGCGATCAGGCGCAAGCACTGATCAAAAGGCACGTAGATACGCGAAACCACCAGCAAGAAGCAGAAGAGAGTCATAAAATCGCAGGTGCCCGCCACGATAAAAGCCGCACCGGCCAAAACCGTGGTGGCCACTCCCAAACCTAGCACCACCTGCGCACCGTTCACGCAAATGCCCGTGGCAAGCGCGCCCTTGATGGTCCGGCGCTCGTCTACCTCATCCTTCTCCATATCAGCACGGATACCATCTAAGCAGCGCTCGTCGACCCCAGAATCGTCTGCCGCAAAGGCAAGCTTGGCACGAATCTCTTCGGTGGGATCAGCAGAACCTTTCTTTGCGCGCTCCGAGCGCGACAGAGGCTTCATGAACATGCGGGAGACAAACACCATGAACAGGGCTACGGGCACACTCCATAGCGCCGCGATTGCCAGGCGCCAATCAAACATGAGCAGAGCCACGGCCGCCACCGCCAGCAAGATGGCAGCAGCGTAAAGCTCCGGCAGAGCGCGACTGTAGGCATCCTTGGCAGTCTTGGGATCTTCCACGACAAAGTCAGTGATCACGGCCAGGTCGCGCCGCCCAAAAAACGAAAGCGGATAGGCGCGCAGACGCTCAAGCAGGCTCATACGAGCCACGCCCTCCTGATCCACGCCATATTGATAGTGATAGGCAAAGTACTCGGTGGCAAACAGGACCACCAAAAATACGACCAGCATCGGCAGCGCCGAGGGCAGGGCAAACCCCATAATCCTCAGGCCCTCTTCGCGAAGCAGGGCAAACAGCGCCGCGCCCGTGGCCAAATGGTCCATAAAAGCCGCGATGATAAGAAACAAAAGCCCTAAACCAATAAATACCGCGATATTGGCTGCAGCAATACCAAAGGCCCCAAGTTCACCGCTGGGGGCATCCCCTTGAGCAGCGCCAGACCCTCCCCGGCCTAAGCCACACTCACCCCTGGTCGACATGAAATGCCATCTCCCTCTCCGATTTGCAATTGTGCCCTGAGGCGCAGGCTAGCCTTCGGTGCCGTCCTCCGTCTGGGTGCCATCCTCGCCCGCGATAGCCGCCACCATGGCGTCGGCCTCAGCGAGGTGATCGACGCCGCTTTGGTAGGTGGCCTGGATCTGGGCCAGCGCCTCTTCATCCACCGAGGCCGCGCTCTCATCGTCCGAGGAGTTGACCGCAGAAGCATACAGCTCCACGTAGTCCTCCAAAGCCTGGCTCAGATCTTCGACACCGGCCAGGTACTCCTCATGAACTTCAAGCAGGGCATCCGGTGCGGTAAGCGACGAAATCTTGGAGAGGGTTTCGGTTGCGTTTGCCGCCGCTATCCGCATGGCGGCAAGATTTCCCTGGTCTGCCGCCTCGATGAATGATTCAAGATCCTCGGCCGCCTCATTGCTGATGCGGTTCACGTTGGACATATAGGCTCTATTGAGAGAAGCCGCGTCCGTCTGCTCCTCACTCGTGGTGGTGCAGGAGGCCAGAAGCGCGGTCGAAAGGAACAAAGCGCACATCAGGGTCGCGCCCTTGGAAACGATTGCGGGAATTCGCATGAAGCTCCTTTTCCTACGGCGCAACGCGCCGTCGTATGGTTCGCGCTTGTGGCGCGGATGCGCGGCGGCAAGGGAGCCGACCGAAGCTGTGGTTCACGTGACCTTCGCACTATAGCAAACATCGAGCTTCCCCGCTCGGGCGGCCACCCAAATTCATACCTCGGCTAGTCTCCGCGCGCGCACGATGTGCAAAATGCGCGCATAGTACGGACGGGGCAGCTAAAACATTGTTTTGCTTATTTCTCGAATATACCCTTTTAATTCGTATTGTACAGAACTCCGGGAACTAGCATCCCCGCCATGGCTGATATTAAGCAAACATATGGTGCGCGCCTTAAGCGGCTTCGACTCAGCGCGCATCTCACACAAGCGAGGCTGGGCCTCATGGTGGGCTTGAGCGCCCGCTATATCTCTGATCTTGAAAACGGCCGACGCAATCCTACCCTCACCTGCCTTGACAAGATCGCCAGTGGCCTTGACCTGACGCTCTCCGAAATGCTCGACGGCATCGAATCGCCGCGCTAACACCCCCCCCTCCCAAAAAAACAAGCAGCTCCACCAACGATACTGCTTGAAATTTTTCTCATTGCTGAGGGTTATGAATCTTGGAATACGCATCCGCTTTGGCACAAGAACGGATTGAAAAGCAGCAGATCAGGGATCAGCGCTGCTCTACGACGCTTTCCGCCGCTTCGGTATGCATCTGCTTTTCAGCCTTCATGACATCATCGTAGTTGGCAATTTTGTGGTTCAGACGCTCAAGCCCGGCCTGCAGGCCGGCGATGCGGGCAGCCACCATGTCGCGCTGTTCCTCCAGTAATGACCTGCGGGCAGAGGCGGTTTCCTCCCCCTTCCCCAAAAGGTTCATGTACTCGATCAGCGCCTCAATGGACACCCCAGCACCACGCATGCACTTGAGAAACTCAATAGTTTTGCAGTTGGACTCGTTGTACTCGCGAATCCCGCTGGGGGTACGCGGCACATGGCGCAGCAGACCAACGCGTTCGTAGTAACGCAGCGTGTCGGCAGAAATGTCGTAGCGCTTACTTACTTCGGCAATCTTCACGATTACGACCTCCTTTGCTTGTCCCCGGACGCACAACACCGCGCCGCATGCAGCGCAAAGCGACGACGAACGTACCCGGAGGTGCTTTTTACACAAAGAGCATTGAGCCCTTGAAATGATAACGAAGTCAAGTGCTCCCAAAAGCTTATCACGAAAGCATCGAATACCATGATCTATCCACAAATAAGGAGTTTATGCATACGATACCTAAGTATTACCTCATAATCGCTGCCCTCTGAACCAAGTAATGGACGCGTACAGGGACAGGGATACGACTAGGAGCTGAGACGGCTTGCTATGAGGCGAGATACCGCCTCGACAAGGGCGGGGTCATCCTCAAGGGCGGGAATATAGGAGAAGTGCGCACCCTCGTTACCAAAGCGAACACACTCGTCTTCAAAATGCTGCTTTGCCAGTACGGCCACCTCATGAAGCGTCTCAAGATTATCCACCGAAAAGCCGGGGCACACCACGGCAACGTTTTTGACCTGCTCTTTGGCAAGGCGCGAGAGCGTGGGTTCAAGCATAGGCCCAAGCCAGGTGCGCCTGTCAAAACGCGACTGATAGGTAAGGCGCACATCGCCACGCGGAATACCCAGCTCATCGCCCACCATGCGGGCAGTGGCCAGAGTGTGTTCGGGATAGGGATCGCCTGCCTCAGCATGTGACATGGGGATGGAGTGGAACGACACCACGAGCTTGGAACCCCGGGTGTAGTCCCACGAACGTGTAATCGCAGCAGCAAGCGCCGAGATATAGCCAGGAGCCTCCCAGTAGCTCTCAATCCGCACAATGCGGGGGGGCGCGCTCGACCCATCGGGACCAGTCGCCTCCTGCGAATCGAAGGCACTCTCAGCAGCCCCAGCCGCCGCGTCCTCCACCGCGCTCGGGCTCACCCCAAACACCTTGGCGTAGGCCCGGTCAAACTCCTCAAAGCAGGTAACGGCACAGGCCCGCGTCTTGTGCGGGTACAGCGGCAGCACCACCACCGTGTCCACCCCTGCCTCACGCAGCTCACGAAGCCCAGCCTCGGCCGAAGGGTTGCCATAGCGCATGCCAAGAGCCACCCGCACTTTTGTATGCGGGCCAAGTGCCCCCTCTTCGGCAAGGACAGAAAGTCGCTTGGCAAACGATGAACACAGTGCCTGGGAGGTAAGCAGAAACGGACTGCCCTGGGGCGTCCATATTTCCTGATAAAAATGGGCGGTGCGCCGGGGACGCCAGGGAAGGATGGCAAGGTTGAGAATGGGCTGCCACACCACGGGAGGTACGTCGATGAGATTACGGTCTGAGAGGAACTGCCTGAGGTACGGCCTGATGGCCTTAGGATTCGGGGCATCGGGGGTGCCCGTGTTCATAATCAAGACACCAAGCATGCAATCCCTTTCATGTACTGACCGGTTGGCCGACTCTGGCGGCGCCACCCAAAGGCACTGGCCAGGTTCGCCGAGCGTTTTGGGGCACGCTCTCATACGAACCGCCTCGATCGCAGGCCAGACGGACGAACTTGTGCCACAGCAGCCTCTTTACCGCAACGAGCGTATTGTAAGGCCTGGGCGTATTCACGCCACAAAACCGCGAAAGCGTCAAAAATCTTGCGCAGAACCATACGGTAGACAGCCGGCAGGAAAGCGTGCTAAGAATTGTCGCGATTGTGTGTGCAAGATTAGCCATGGAAAACTTTTTTATCTGAATCAGCGATTTTTCTTTGACACAGGCGCGTCCTGAAGGTATAAGTATCCCATGGTTAACTTAGCGCTTGCGAATCGACGACGCTGACACACCGACCGTATCATCTGCCCTTCCCCCTTGGCAGAGCGGTCACTCACCTTCCTTCCGGCGGTTCTAAGCGCTCAAACCATTGTTGCAATGAAAAAGAGCGGCTTTCGCGCCGCTCTTTTTCGTGTCTGGAGCCATATTGCCCCCAGCACTTCTCACACATATATAGGTTGGGAAACGCGTGTGCCTGAAGCGAGCGCAGAACTCACCGTCCTCTTCTCGCTCCCTCTCACGCCCTCACGGCTTCACCCTGCGGTGAACCTGCTTGCGCGAGATGAGGCGCGAGCGATTTGTGCGCCTGCGGGGCGCGCCCATATCGCGCAGCGCTGCGCGCTCCCTGCGCAGGGCTTCCTTGGCGGCCTTGGCACGCTTTGCCTCCTCGGCAGCCTCTTCTGCCCTGGCCTCGCTCTCCTGCGGCACCGCCCGCACAGGCACGCCCACCAGAATCACGCAGACGGCAAGCATGATGACCGCCGCCATCACCGAAAGCGCGTCACTCCAATCGGGCTGCACAAGCACCATCTGACCCGACGTCTCAGACAACCAGGAGGCAATGAATACGCCAGCCTCAATCCCTAAGGCCAGCACCACCGCCGCCACAAGGACACCCGCTAAGGCCAGAGGCTTGCTTGCTCGACCACACAACACTGCCAGCACCACCGCCGCCACAACCCACGAGATGGCCTGCACCCACACAAACGCCTCTCCGAGCAAAATCGAGGCGTTAGCCTCCATATGGTTAGAGAGCGACCCATAGACCAGCACATTCCATCCCGTGAGTGACATAGCTCCCGAGGTTGCCAGGGTAAATGCTGCAATCGCCTGAAACCCGGCGGTGGCCGCCGCCGCCGAGGGGCGCAAAACATACCCAGCCACAAGCGGTGCCAACGGCCCCAAGCCAAAGGCCCCTAGCGCCACGCCGGACACGCCTGCGTTTGCCTGGGCCTCTCCCCTGCAGCCAACAAGGCCCCACCAAAGACAGCCTGCAATCAAAAACACCAGGCCCAGACCGTAGGCCCCCTTGGCCAAGAGCGCGGCCGAAAGCGCCAAAATCGCCGTGATCGACCCGGCCACAGGAGCTGCGACTCCAGCCGCAATACATACGGCAAGTACCGCCCAAAACGCCGGGGTCTCGTTTTCCGTAGTCGCCGAAAGCGCCGAGATGTTAGTGGCCGCCACCACCGCAACAAAAGCGCAAACCGCAACCGACCATACCCTCAGAAGTGCCCGCTGTGTTCCCTCCCCCAAACGCTCAAGTAGGCTCGACCGGGTAAGCACATGATGGGGAACGGGTTCGGTGTTGGCGGTCTTATCCTTGGGGCTTCGCAGGACTTCGCAGACGCCACCCACCACGCTCGTCAAATCGCGCAGCCCCTGACGGGAGTCACCCAGGTGCGGCATGAGGGCATCGGCGAACAGGGCCACCGAAGAAAATCGGTCCTCGCGGTCAATCGCCAGTGCCCCAAAAATTGCCTCGTCCACCTCTTCGCCCACGTCATCGCGCGCAGATGAAGGAATGACCAGCTCCGCATTCTCAATGGCGGCCTCGGCCGCTTCGAGCGAGTCGGCCACAAAAGGGTTTTCACCCGTGAGCATCTCGTAGGTGAGGGCCGCCAAGGCCCATTCGTCGGTACGCACGTCGGGTGCCTCAAGGCGCATCTGCTCAAGCGGCATATAGCCAATCGTGCCACCAGCAGCCCGCCAGCCCCGCCCCGTGCCATGAAACATCTGAGCCAGACCAAAGTCGCTCACCTTGACCTGGCCCTGACAGTTGATCATCACGTTATCGGGTTTTATATCAAGATGAAGAACCTTGTTGGTGTGTGCCACCTCCAGCGCACGCGCCACCGCCTCAAACACGCAGGTAAGAAGATCAAGTGGCAGCCCACCGTCATAGGAGGCCATGAGGTCGGCCAGCGTGATACCATCCACGTACTCCATAATTAGGTACGCCATGCCGCTTTCGGCATCCACCTCAAAGTCATACACCACCACCGTGGTGGCATCCGAAAACATCGCGGACAGGCGCGCCTCATCCAGCCCCGGAATCACGGGCGGCACAGGGGCATCGGGAGAAATCCCGAGAGCGTCTAGGCTCAGGCACTTAATCGCCACACGCCGCTCAATTCGGGTATCCCACGCCACCTGGACGGTGCCATACCCCCCACGCCCTGCCTCGGCGAGGTGCTGGTATCTGTTCAAGATGAGATTTTGCACACCCAGCTTGCCTTCCATCTGAAATGAGTGTTTATTATATAGGCTTAGGCTCGTGAACCGTAAGGCAGAAAGGCTTGTGCCGAACATGGGAATCTTCTCCAAATTCGAAGACAAGATGGAAGACGCCTTTGAAGGCAACGGCATGGGCAAGGCACCTATTTCGCCTGTTCAAATAATGAAGAAGGCCGAAAAGCAGATGCGGCGCGAAAAGGTTGTAAGCGCCGGCAAGCAATACGCCCCCACTCTGTACACCGTGCTCGTTAACCCCGACGACGATCAGCGACTATTTGGGTTTTACCCCACGCTTGCGGGCGAGTGCGAAACCCGTCTGTCCGCCACAGCTATTGAGGAGGGGTTTGCGCTTGACTGTCAGCCCCTCGTCCGTTTCATCGTGGACGAAGGCCTCAAACACGGCAAGTTCGACGTGGTGGCCGAGGTGGTAAGCACCCCCATCATCGAGCAGCTGCGTGCCGAGGAAATGCAGCGCTACGGCATGGCCGGGGCCTCGTCATCCTCGGGCGGCGCAAGCGGATATGGCCAGCAACGCGCCTCCATACCAAACTACGGTGCCCCCTTAAGTCCTGGAGCCGCAGGCGCGGCAGGCCTCGGGGTCGCCCGGTACGGGGCGGCAAACTCAGATGGATACGATGCCGCGTCTGACCTTGGCGTTGCACCTTCCGACGGATTTGTGGCCGATTCATCTGACGAATTTGCGGCGGGCACCTCTGATGGGTTTGGAGGAGTCGCGCCCGCAGCTGACTTTGGTGCCCAGATCGGAGGAGCCGGGGCTGCTGGAGCCTACAGTGCCTACGGGTCCTATGCCCAGGGCGGGCAGTTCGGCGCGCCGGGCGCAGGCATGGGTGCCGTCCCCGCCTACAACGCCGGAGGAGGAGCCTTCCCCGCGTCGGGCAATGCTGCCTACCCCCAGAATGCGCTTGGCGCACAAGACATGCCTGCAGCTCAGGGCGGGCAGGACTGGTCGAGCTTTGACGGCGCTTCCATTCCCCTTGTAACTGAGGAGGAAGTGAGCGCCAATCAAGGTGCCTTCCCCTTTACCAGCGGCAATGCTGCCGAGTTCCAGGCTGGTGGAGCCTTTGAGGTTCCCCAAGCGCTCGCCGCACAGCCCTCTGATCACGGGCTTTTCTCTGGCGAAGAACCCCTCCCCAGCCAAGGCCCCAGCTCCCCGGCATCCGCCGGTACGGAATTACCATCTGCCGGGGCCTATCCTGCCCCCGCACAGGTGCAGGCCGCAGCTGCGGGGGCACAGGCAGCCCAGTCTGTCCAAGCCGTCGCGCAGCAACC
>CAYTIS010000002.1:0-29710 GCA_964438035.1 uncultured Slackia sp. | reverse complement strand
CGTGAAACCGGCAACGACATCGTGGTAAATGACCTCAACGCCTCGCGCCAGCACGCCCAGCTTGAGCTTGACGCGCAGGGAATTTGGATTCTCACCGACCTGGGCTCCACCAACGGCACCCTCGTCAACGGTCAATCCGTACAGCGCCAGGCTCTCAAAGACGGCGACCGCATCGTCATGGGTGTCACTGAGTACGTGTTCTCGCAGCGCTAGGCTGTTTTGCGGACACTCAACACCGAGTGCCCGCACCCCTTCATGCCGCCCGGTCGCAGCGCGGCATGGTTTAGCCCCTCGGCCCCGGTATGCCAAGCTGCACCCGCCGCCACCTACCGGCCCGCCACGATGCCGCAACACCTTCGGACGCGCGACAGCCGAAGATGATAGACGAGGAGAGCCCCTGTGATTGACGTCATCTTACTGCTGGGACGTCTGCTCTTTGTGGCCCTGCTGTATCTCTTTCTGTTTGCCCTCATGAAAACGGGAATTGGCCTAGTCAAAGGCCAGCGGGCTAAGGAAAAGTCGTGGTATGTGGCCGTGGAGCGCGGACCCAAGGAGCTACGCGGCGTGCGCATGGCCGTCAAAGGCCCCATCATCGTGGGCCGCTCCCCCGGTGCCGACATCGTCATCGGCGCCAGCTATGTCTCCGGCCGCCACGCCCGCTTCAACCTCATGGGCACCACCCTCTTTGTTGAAGACCTGGGTTCCACCAATGGTACTACCGTCAACGGGCGCGCCATCGCCGAGCCTGCTGCCCTGCGCAGCGGGGACGTGGTCGCCGTGGGTGACGTAGCCATGCGTGTGAGGTATGAATGATGGCCACCAACGCGGGAAAGACCGCTGCTGAACACGGACGGCACGCCAAGGGTGCCGTTCTGTCCTACGGCTCGCGCACCAATGTAGGCCTGATTCGCGACCACAACGAAGACAGCCTCACGGTGACTCCGCCGCTTTTCGCCGTGGCGGACGGCATGGGTGGGCACGCCGCAGGAGAGGTGGCCAGCGAGATCGCCATCCAGACCCTGCTCGCCTGCGCACCCCACACCGCCGACAGCGATGAACTGGCCCAGGCCGTGGTGGAGGCCAACCGCGCCGTCATCAAAGCCGCCAACGAGGGCCTAGGCCGCCGAGGTATGGGCACGACCGTGACCGCCGCTGTGCTGGACGGGCCTGACCTGGTCATCGCCCAGGTAGGCGATTCGCGCGCCTATCTGTTGCATGACGATCGCCTCCAGGGCATCACCCGCGACCACTCGCTGATGGCTGAGCTGATTGACAGCGGCAAAATCACCCCCAGCCAGGCCAAGACCCACCCACAGCGCAGCGTGATTACGCGCGCACTAGGCAGCGACCCCAACACCGTGCCCGACATCTACGAAATCACCGTAGAAGAGGGCGACCGCCTGCTTCTGTGCTCCGACGGGCTGTCGGGCATGGTCGACGATGACGTGTTAGAAAGCACCCTTGTACGCGTGGGCAACCCGCAAAAATGCGCCGACCTCCTGGTGGAAGAGGCCCTGGCCGCCGGCGGCCACGACAACGTGACCGCCATCGTGGTGGACGTGACCGTCGATGGAGCCAAACGGGCGTTTTGGACGGCCCTGCGTGGGCGGCTGGCAGCGGTGCTCGGTGGTCTTGCGCTTATCGCCATCCTCGCAGGCACCGTTGTGGGGGCCACTACGTACCTCAATCATGTAGCCTTTCTCACGGCAGAAGACGGGCAGGTAATTATCTATCGCGGACTGCCCGGCTCCTTCATGGGTGTCCAAACCTGGCAGCTGGAGCGCGAAACGGGCGTGTCCGTGGACGACCTGGATCTGCCTGCCACCACGGTGAGTCGCCTTGAAGAGGAAGGCATCCGCACCGACTCAGTTCAGGATGCCGAAGAGCTGCTCCAAACCTGGCTCGATCAGGCAAGCGATGCCACGAGCACGGATGCGACGAATACTGAATCAGAGAGCAACGAGGATAACGAGACGGACAGTACCACCTCGACCAGCGGCTCCAGCAACAATAGCAGTGCCAGCTCAACCAGCAACTCCTCCGACAATGTCACCCAAGACGGTGATGCCTCGTGACGCGCCGCACCACCGAACTGCTTCTTTTGTGCCTGGCCGCACCCTTCGTGGTGCTGCTCTTCGCCATGGTGCTGGCCAACCAGGGTGAAACCCTCACACTAGAATCCCTCGCGGTGCCGCTGGGCCTCTTTGCCGCCTTTGTGGCCGCCCATATAGCCACGCGCTTTTTCGCCAAAAACGCCGATCCGGCCATTCTGCCCATCGCGTTTGCGCTTTCGGGTATCGGCATCGCCTTTGTTACCCGCCTGGTACCTGACCTGGCCGTACGTCAGGTTATGTGGCTGTTTTTGGGCATCTTTCTCATGGTGGTGGTTTTGGCGGTAGTACGCAACCTTGACTCATTGGTACGCTATAAATACACCTTCATGGTCGCCGGTATCGTGCTCTTACTCATGCCGCTTCTCCCTTTCATCGGTCATGAAGAGTCGGGCAGCCAGATTTGGATCAAGATTGGCAGCCTCACCTTCCAACCCGGCGAGCTTGCCAAAATCTGCATCGTTATTTTCCTGTCCTCCTATCTGGCGCAGAATCGCGAGATGCTCTCGGTGTTCACCGTGCGCGTGGGGCGCTTTCGCCTGCCTGACCTGCCCACCCTAACGCCGCTCATCATCATGTGGGCCATCTCCTTTGGCGTGGTCGTCTTCGAACGCGACCTGGGAAGCGCGCTTGTGTGCTACGTGCTCTTTTTGGTGATGCTCTATGTGGCAAGCGGACGTAAGCTCTATCCCGTGCTGGGCATCCTCATGGCGGCCCTTGGCTGCGTGGTGCTCTATACCCAGTTCAGCCACGTGCAAGTGCGCGTGCAAACCTGGCTGGACCCCTTTGCCGACGCGCAGGACACCGGCTATCAGCTCACCCAGGCCATCTATTCGCTTGCTGACGGCGGCATCTTTGGCGTGGGCATCGGCAACGGTCTCGGCGAGATTATCCCCGTGGTGGAGTCCGACTTTATCTTCGCTGTGATTGGCGAGGAAACCGGACTTTTGGGTGGGGCGGGCGTACTGCTGCTCTTCCTCTGCTTCGCGATTCGCGGCTTTGCCACCGCCGCCCGCGCCAAAAGCGACGTCAGCTCGTTTATGGCCGTAGGCGTGACCGTGACTATCGTACTCCAGGCCTTCATTATTGTAGGCGGCGTGACCAGGCTCATCCCGCTCACGGGTATCACCCTGCCCTTCATCAGCCAGGGTGGCTCCTCGCTTTTGGCCTCCTTTATCGGCGTGGCCCTGCTTTTGCGCTGCGGAGATGAGGGGACCGGCCTTTCTTCCGAGATGAAAGACGGCACCGGACGCATCGAACGGATTGGCGCGCACGGGGCCAAGAGGCGCGCCTCTGAGACCGGCGTGCTGGGCCGCTATGCCCTGGGCCGACGCCTCACTGGATCCATGGTGTTGTTTGCCGTCATGTTTGCCCTGCTGGTGGGCAACCTCACCTACATCATGATCATCAAAGCCGACTACTATCAAAGCTACGCCGGCAACAACCACACGCTACTGCGAGAGGCCCAGACCGAGCGCGGCTCCATCATCACCGCCGATGGCGTGGTGCTGGCCGAAAGCGTGGAGCAAGACGACGGCACCTACGAGCGCGTCTATCCCGAAGGCAGCATGGCCAGCCATGTGGTGGGTTACTACTCCCAGCAATATGGCACCTCGGGCATTGAAGCATCCATGAACGAAACGCTTCAGGGTCAGGAAAACTTTGCCACCTGGACTGATGTAATCAATGCTGCGGCGGGCATCGCGCAGCCAGGCAACGATGTCACCCTCACCATCAACTCTGAAATTCAGGCTGCCGCCGAAGAGGCACTGGAGGGCTATTCCGGAGCCGTAGTAGTCTTGGATCCGCAAACCGGCGCAGTGCTGGCCGTGGCAAGCGCGCCCACCTACTCCAACGACCAGATTGACGAACTCTTAGCCAGCGCAGCCGCAGGCGATGACTCCTCTGATGGCGTGCTGATCAACCGGGCGACGAACGCCCTGTACGCCCCCGGCTCCACCTTCAAAATCATCACACTCACTTCCGCCCTGCAAAACGGCATCGTGACCGCAAGTACTACCCTCAACGCTCCTGCCTCCCTTGAGATCGGCAACGCGCCGGTGACCAATATGGGCGAGGTGGACTACGGCGCCATCACCGTCCAACGCGCCTTTGAGGTGTCGTCCAACACCGCCTTTGCCCAGATTGGCGAAGATCTGGGTGCCGAAACCCTCATGGCCACCGCCGAGAGCTTTGGCTTTAACCAAAGTCTGAACCTTGAGGTGCCGCTTACCACCAGCCTCACCGGCGATGCGGAGTCAATGACACTGTGGGAGACGGCGTGGGCCGCCTGCGGCCAAGCCGTGGGTGACAGCACCGACCACACGGTAGGCCCTCAGGCCACCGTCCTGCAGATG
Organism: uncultured Slackia sp.; assembly: GCA_964438035.1. GTDB lineage: Bacteria > Actinomycetota > Coriobacteriia > Coriobacteriales > Eggerthellaceae > Slackia. The sequence goes on along the minus strand of CAYTIS010000002.1, from coordinate 25,242 downwards.
GCCATGGTGGCCGCAGCGATTGCCAACGACGGCGTAATCCAAACGCCCTACTTCGTCGAAGGCGTGTACAACGCCCAGGGTGAGCGCTCCTACACCGCCTCATCCAGCACACTCGCCACCGTGATGGATGCCGACACCGCCGACATCATCACCGAGATGATGGTAGGCGTGGTAGAAAATGGTACCGGCTCTGCCGCCGCCATCAGCGGTATTGAGGTGGCAGGCAAGACTGGCACCGCTGAGACAAGCAACGAACAAAGCGACAGCTGGTTTATAGGCTTCGCCTCTGCTGATGACCCCACGGTGGCTATAGCCCTGCTCATTGAAGAAAGTGAGCCTGGCACAGCCAGCTCCCGTGCGAAAGATGTGTTGGAAACTGCCCTCGAAGTCATGGGGCTGATATAAATGCGATACGATAGCCCATCGCTTGAATACGGGGTGCCTCAAGGTCGCCAAAGACCCGCAGGATGCCTGATGAGTGCAGAAGGCTCCACACCTGCAAGGCCGCCTTTTGCCAGGGTGTCCGACACGGTCTTGGGGCTTGACCCCGCCCGGCAGGCGTTTGGTCGGCCCAGCCGCCCGCCCGAACATAGACGGCATACGTCACAGATGAAATGCAGCAAGCCAGGTATGAGGGAGACGAACAGATGATAGGCAGGGTGTTCAACGGTAGATATCGTATCACCGAGCGCATCGGCATCGGCGGCATGGCCGAGGTATATAAGGCCGAAGACCAGGTGCTCGGACGTACCGTAGCCGTGAAGGTTATGCTGCCGCAGTACGCGGCCGACCCCGACTTCACCGCCCGCTTCAAGCAGGAGGCTGCAAGCGCAGCCAACCTGCAAAGCCCCTACATCGTCAACGTCTATGACTGGGGTCAAGACGACGGCACCTATTTCATCGTCATGGAATTCGTCCGTGGCACCGATCTCAAAAGCGCCATCAACCAACGCGGAGCCATCAATCAACGCAAGGTAGCCGAGATTGGCAGCCAGGTGTGTCAGGCCCTGTCCGTCGCGCATAACCTGGACATCTTCCACCGCGACATCAAGCCGCAAAACATCATGGTTCAGCCCGATGGCAACGTCAAAGTGATGGACTTTGGCATCGCGCGGGCCAAAAACAGCGTGAAGACCCAGACCTCAAGCGTGCTGGGTACTGCGCACTATATCTCGCCTGAACAGGCGCAGGGCAAAGAGCTTGACGGCACCAGCGACATGTACTCCCTGGGCTGCGTACTCTACGAGGCTGCCACGGGCACGCTACCCTTCGATGGCCCGGACGCCGTAAGCGTGGCCATGCGCCAGGTTAACGAGGACCCCATCCCGCCCTCGCAGATCAACCCTGACATCAAGCCCGATCTTGAGGCCATCATCCTCAAGACCATGTCAAAGGATCCCACCGGGCGCTTTCGTACCGTGCGCGAGATGAAGCAGGCCCTGGATGATTTCCTCATGGGGCGACCGGTTGACCTGGGAGGCCTGGCGGCCATGGGCGCCATGAGCAGCGCCGTCACGCAGGTAATCAGCCCGGCCGACTCTACGGCCGTCATGCCTGCAGTGGGGAATGAATCCTCCAAGTCCACCACCTACCGCAACGACTCCCGCAACAAAAAGCGCCGCAACCCCATAGTCGTGGCAGCGGGCGTCCTTGCCGCCATCCTGATTGTGGTGCTGATTGTTGTTGTAGCATCTACCCTCTTTGGCGGCACCTCACGTGTACCCGACGTGACCGGCCAAACCGAAGAGGCAGCACGCAATACCCTGGAGAGTGCTGGTTACGTAGTGGGCGAGATCATCGAAGAATACAGCACTGATACGGTAAGCGGACGCGTCATCAGGACTGATCCTGCCGCCGACACCGAGCTTGACCAGGGAGAAACCGTCGATATCGTCGTGTCGATTGGAGCCGAGAAGGGCACCGTACCCGACTTGAGCAACATGACAGCCGAAGAGGCACAGGCCGCCATTGAGGAGGCGGGCTTTGTGGCCTCCTTCGGTGGTAACGAAAACTCTGATGCCGAGGTAAACACGGTGAGCAGTCAGGACCCCTCCGCCAATACCGAAGCCGAGAAGGGCACCACGGTGACCTACTGGATTTCGATTGGCCCCACCGAGGTGAGTGTGCCCAATACCGTAGGCGAAACCCAATCGAGCGCCATCAGCATCCTGCGCGATGCCGGCTTTACCGTTGATATTGAATCAGGTGGCTACAGCGACACCTACGCCCAGGGCGTTGTCATGAATCAAGACCCCAGCAGTGGGGATTTGGCCGAAGGCTCCACGGTTACCATCTATATTTCGGAGGGGCCTGAGCCGGTGACCACCTACCGGGTAAGCGACTACCTCTACGAAGGCATGACAGTGAGCGAGCTGCTAGCCATGAATCTGCCCTTCAACGTGAGTTTCAGTGGCGACAGCTCAGGCTCGGCGACCGTAACAGGATGGAGTCCCACCTCGGTGTCTGAGGGTGATACGGTGACGGTATCCACCCAGTCAGCCCAGACCACTACCACCACCGACACGACAGACGGGACCGATACCGAAGCCTCCGAAGGAGAGGGCACCGAGGACACAACTACCGAATAGGCAGTAAGGCACTCGGGCAGGGTGTCTTAGCACCTCGATGTGCACAGGTTGAAAGAGGGCTGAAACCTCGGTTTCAGCCCTCTTTGTGTGCGGGGTCTGATTTCTAGGCGCCCATCAGGGTACACACAGCATCAATGGCCGCACGGTTCAAACTGCGGAACTGCGGTTTCACGCAGGCAGCCACGGCCTCTTTGAACTCGTCTACACGAATACCCAGCGCACCGGCTTTGATTGCTACCGTCAGAAGTACGATATTGAGCGCCTTAGCGTTGCCGATATGCTCAAGAAGAGGCCCTTCGTCCACCACGTAGAGGGTGCTGCCGGGCACACCGTTCCTGCCTGCACCGCTGGTGGACTCGCCGTCACGGGCGAGCGCTCCCGCTGCGGCCGCCTCGCCCACCATAATTGTGGCACGAGCACGAACGCCTAGTTCGTCGAGAATGGGCTGGGCGCGATACGGGTCGCGTGAAAGCGACGCAGTCACCGGCTGCACCACGCGCGAAGCTGTCACCATCGTGCCATCGGGCTTGAGGATGTCTCGCATGCGCAACCCCTCGCCCGGCTCAAACGCGATGAGCACATCGGCCTGCGCCCGTGAGACCAGAGGCGATGCCACCTCTTCGCCACAATCACCCATACGCACATGACTCACCACGCTGCCTCCACGCTGTGCCATGCCGATGGTCTCGGCCGTGCGCACGTCCCACCCTCGCGCTTGGGCCGCCTGCGCTAAAATCTTGGCCGCCAGCACCGTTCCCTGTCCGCCAATTCCCGTGAGCACTGCGCTTTTCATCGGGCACCTTCCTTTGCAACACCGGGAATGGGAGAGCCAACGGCCCCACCGTAAGCCTCAGTTCCCGGAAGCATGATGCAGTCGTGGGGGCACACCTGGGGGCACAGGCCACAGCCAGTGCAAAGCGTCGCATCAATGACCGCAACCCCCAGCCGCCTGCGCCCTGCGGGCCTCGTCTCCTGACACATGCCCACCTTCGCACCCGCAGCGCCCGCAGGCTCATCTTCTCCCTGATCAAAGGCATCAAAGCCAATGGCCGGGCAACCGATAGTAGTAATGCAGCGCTTGCAGCCCGTGCACGCTTGTACATCAATCCACAGGGCGGCATCAGGCCTCACCAGGGTCACACATGGCTCGCGAAACACCACAGCCGAAAGTCCCTCAAAGTCCACCGCGCGGCTTACCGCCCCAATCCCCTCCTCCAGATTGTTGGGATCGACCACCTCAATACTGGCCACACCCAGAGCCTCCAACACCTTCTCGATGGAAGGCGGTGCGCTTGTCGTACCCATGAGCGTGGTGCCGATGCCGGGATGGGGCTGGCCACCAGTCATGGCTGTGGTGGCGTTATCCAGAACACACACCGTGATGTTGTGAGCGTTGTAGGCGGCGTTGACGATGCCCGTCAGACCACTGGCGAACAGGGTGGAATCGCCGATGAACGCCAGCTGCTTGACCCCCGGCTCGGCCACCGCAAGGCCCTGGGCCATGGTGATGCCCGCACCCATGCACAGGCACGTGTCCACGGCATCAAGCGGCTGGGCGTTGCCCAGGGTATAGCAGCCGATGTCGCCGTTGAACACGGCACGCGTCCGCATGCGGCGGATGGCCTGCTTAGCCGCATAGAATGCCCCGCGATGGGGGCAGCCCGCACACAAAACAGGAGGCCGGGCGGGCAGCTTGATCGCGGTGGCTACCGGGCTGGCCTGCGTGCACTGGCGGGCGGCGCAGCGCTCAGCCAGAGCTGCGGCCAAGCGCTCGCCCGCCAGACCCTGGGCCTCAAGCTCGCTGCGGTCAAACTCGCGGCGTAGCTGCTCAGCAATGGACTCCACCGTGTTCTCGCCCGCCCCGGGACGCTCACCGCTTGCCCGCCCCGCGATGGGTGGCACAGGCAGCCCCTCGATTGCGCGCAACCCGGCAATGCGCAGGAGCTCGTCTTCAATGACGTGGTCCAGCTCCTCAAAGACAATAATACGGCTCACGCGCCCCATAACCTCATGTGCCAGCGCCACCGGAAAAGGAAAGGGCGTACCCACCTGCAAAAGTAGGTAGGGAAGCGGCCTGCGAGTTCCCTCTCCAGCCGCCTGCTGCGCTTCGGCGACCTGCTCCTCAGCGATGAGAGAGAGCGCTTCACGCACATACGCCGTTGACACCCCACCGCAGACAATCCCTAGCACACCGGGGCCAGAAGTGGCGGAGGCGGTACGAGATGCACGGGAGGTGCGTGCAGGATCTTTACCTTCAGCAACCGCTGGAGAAGATATGCATGGGTTAAAGCGCGAAAGGTCACAGGGAGGCTTTGCGGCCACGCCCTTACACTCTTCCGCCTTGCGCGAGCCGTCGGATGCCCACATCCCCAGATCAGCAGCTACCTCGGGCAGCAGGCGTGCAGCGTCAAGGTCGGTCGCAGGGTTTACACCCACGCACCTGCCCCTCACGACCCCATCCCCCGCAGCCTCGCGGTGACTGCCCGAGAACTCCGCCTCAATCCACTTGAGGCGCTCGTTCGCCTCAAGATGGCCCCGGTACGCACGTGCCGGAAAAATCACCCAGCGACGGTCGTCCTTCTTAAAACCCTTGACACCACGCGCCTGTGTCACATCTTTGACCTCAACAAACGTAGACGAATGGCACACGCGCGTGGTGCCGCGCACAATCACGGGCGTGCGGTAGCGCTCGGAGAGGTCAAAAGCCGCCCGCATCATCTCCATGCCCTGCTCAATATCGGCTGGATCAAACACCGGCACCTTGGCAAAGGAGGCAAACCGGCGCGTGTCCTGCTCGGTCTGGGACGAGATTGGTCCGGGATCGTCGGCCACATAGAGCACGCAGCCACCCTCCACACCCACGTAGACCAGGCTCATGAGCGCATCGGATGCCACGTTTAAGCCCACCTGCTTGCATGTGAAGAGCGTACGCGCCCCAGCATAGGAGGCCCCAGCCAAGAGCTCTAACGCCGCCTTCTCATTGGTGGACCACTCCACGTGCACACCCTGAGCGCTGCCATCGGCCACGCGAGCCGCCACCGTCGCAATCAGCTCGCTGGACGGCGTTCCCGGATATCCAGCCACCACACCCACGCCCGCCTCCAGTGCGGCACAGGCAAAGGCCTCGTTTCCCAAGAGCAGCTTTTTCGCCATCACTCCCCCCCTTGATTGTCACGGTAACCCCAGCATGTGGACAGCTGACAGCAGGCGGCTTATAACCTGAAGCAGCACCAAGAGTCGCCTCACATGGTTCCGCTGATCAGGCTCGCAAGCCCACGCATAGCCACAGGGGACACTGTCAACGAGCAGAGTTACCTTCATCTCCAGGCGCCATCAAAGAATCGCTCTCGGCACCGAGTATGATCGCCCCTCGCTTTCCCCAGGCCGCACAGCGAGGAAGATGAATTACCGCTCGGCCATTGCGGCTTTGAAGTCCTTGATTTTTTGGCGCGACTCGACACAGCCGGTACCCAGCATCTGCACCGCAAGGATGGCGGCGTTTTTGGCGCCGTTGATAGCTACGCAGGCCACCGGCACGCCGGAAGGCATCTGCACCATGGAGAGAAGCGAGTCAAGTCCTCCCAGGTCAGAGGTCTTTATAGGCACCGTGATGACCGGCAGCGGCGTATACGCTGCCACCACGCCGCCAAGATGTGCCGCCTTACCGGCAGCGGCAATAATCACGCGCAGCCCGCACTCCTCAGCGCTTTCGGCCCAGGCGTGCACCTCAAGCGGCCTGCGATGAGCGGAGGCTACCTTCACCTCGTAGGGCACCCCAAACTCATCCAGCTGCTTCATGCAGGCCTCCATCGTGGGCATATCGCTTTCGCTGCCCATAATGATACCCACAACCGGCCTTGCGTCACTGCGCGCCATATTCGCTCCTTTGGTTCCCGCGTCCGCCCCGGTACGCGCCCGCATCCAGCCGTACCGTCTCCCAAGACCACTCCTCGCGAACGCTTCTCGACGATATTCGCCCCAGTATAGCGCAGTCCTTCCCACCCTTTCGAATGCCGATGGCCAGGGGAAAGGACGTCCATACTCACGGACAAAGCAGCGGAGAACCTGCGCCTAACGCTGAAAGAGTAACGTCGAAGACCGCGCCCAGCTGTTATTCGATTTCGATGACTTCGGTGGGGTCTACGTCATTGGTAGCAGTGGATTGGATGGTGGCATAGGGATCGGTGCCATTGCGGAAGAGCATGCGGTACTGAATATGCCGCAGCGCGGTGTAACCCACCTCATAGGCACTACTCTCATAGTGCCAGTACCACTGGCGGTTAGCCCCCTGGTACCCAATCAGGTTGATAGCAGGCATTTCCTGCCGAATAGCGACAAGCGCCTTCTGATAGTCAGTCAGCGGCGCCCCAATCAGATTCAGGGCCTGTACTCCCAAAAAGTTTGCCGACGTATCATCCTGAGTGCTCGTCTGATCAGTCTCGGCCACGTCGTAGTTGGCCCAAATCACGTACTTGGTCTGCCACAAGCGCTGCGTGTGATCAATTTCGTCCTCGTCGCTCATCAGGGCATTGTTGTAGTCACTCGTGAAGTAGGGCTGATGGTCACCAAAGAAGATCAACACCACCGGCCGGTCCAGTTCCTGTAGCGCCACCAACAGCTCGGCCAGCGCCCGATCAGACTCATCAATGAGCGACAAATACTCATTGGTCTCAGGGATGCTCTCCTCGTCCTTCACGCTGTAGTCAACGTAGTCAGTCTGCATATCCTCGGGAAGCTCACCGGTAAGATAGCCCGAATGATTCTGCATGGTCACATTAAAAATAAACTGCGGATCATCGTCAGACTCAAGAATCTCAAGAATCGTCTCGTAGGTAGCACTATCGCTCACCATGCCGCGATAGGTCTCGGCATCCGCAAAATCGTCAATGGTCAAAAACTCATCAAACCCCAGCGCCTCGTATACATTGTCGCGATTCCAGTTGGTGCCCACGTTGGGATGAATCGCCGTGGTGTCGTAGCCCAGCTCAGCCAGCGAGCGCGCGATGCTCTCCGACCCGGCCAGGTTATAGAGCTGGTAGGGATGCACGCCCGCGCCCATATAGCCCAGCGATGCACCGGTAAGAAACTCAAACTCGGTATTGCAGGTACTGCCGCCGTAGGCCGATACATACAGCGTGCCCGTGGCCAAGGCGTCGTTTATATTCTGGAAGTTCTCCGGTCCGGTATAGCCCACGCCCAGTTCGTCAAAGATGGACAGGTCGGAGAAGGTCTCGTTCATCACCACGATGATGCTCGGCTGCTCCTCCTCAAACTGGGCCGATGCCGCCTGGTAGCGCTCGCTTGCGCCCTCGCTCTGGTCGTATTGCTCCACGTATGCGGCCAACAGCTCGTCGGCATACTCGTCAGAATAACCGTCAGGTTCCTCCTGGGTAATGTTTTGCATGTTCACGATGAATGAGGGTAAAAATCCCTGCTTGTAGTAGGCGCGCAGCGGCTGCCAGGCATCCACACTCACGCCCAGGGTTTGGATATAGTCAATGGTGAACACGCCGTTGTACAGCGCCACGGCCATGACCAGCGCAACACCCCAGTTCAGAGCGACCGTACGCAGACGGTGATATCGCGCGCCAGACTTGCGTTTGGAAAGGGTAGGAGCTAAGGCAGCGGTCTTGCGCTTGGCCGGTGTGGAGGCCAGCGGGGCAAGCGCACACGCAAGCGCACCAAAGGCAATGCCGTAGATCGCATAGGCCGAAAGCTCAAACACGTAGTGAGAACTTACGGCGGCGGCGGTCTGCGCCGCCAGCACATCGCTGGGCATAATCGGCATATTCTTGAAGGTAATGACGAAGTACTCGGCGATGCCCAGCAGCAAAAACGCCAGCGTAATCAATACGGGACCAAAGGCCCGACGCTGGAACAAAAAGTACCCCACAACCATAAAGAGCGCGATGAGGGCAAGCTCAATGCACACGCTGGCAAAGTCCATGGAAAAGATGACATGATTGGAGGGCACCTCCAGCGCCAAAAAGGTGAGGAGCGTACACACGAACAGCACGACGACGGGTCTAGCCCAACGCACTTTGCGGGGCAGTCTCTGGTCAATCAGCGCCACCAGCCGCACGCTGCGCAGCTGACCTAGAGCGCAGGCGACCAAGACGATGGATAGGACGGTAAACGACACCGGGTCGTGGGCAACAAGCCCTGCGGCCGCGTATCCCGCGAAAAAGATGAGCGCCGCTACAAAAGCAAACGAGCGCACGAGAACCCTACACTTAAACGGTAAGATACGCGCCACACGCGCCCGTACCGACGAAGCATCGCCTGCGGCGACAGCCTTTGAACCACGTTCCACCAGAGCAATACGCCTCACGCCGACGCCATAGGCGACCAGCGCAATGCAGGCGATGACCACATCTACCATGCATGTTCCTTGCTGTTTACGGCGGCGACACACACGTGCCCCGCGAATCCACAAATGAAAACCCGCGCAGAGCGCGGGTACAGGCTTGCACCAAGCCGACCCAGCATGATACTACGGCTGCAGCCCTCTTCCCCCGATTCCGCAAATACGCCAAAGCACCCCTGTAGAACAGCCAAAACGTGAACTTCAGGGTAGTTTCAGAGCAATGGGGCTTTGAAACCTGCGGGTTACGCTGGTGGTGCGTGCGCTCCGTATGTCCGGCAAAACATGCCGTTCGCCGCCTGTCCCCACCCTTATGTAACCAATTTTTAACTGAGAATAATTTTGAACTCAAGGTTTCTTCCCGGTAACCAGGGTTACCGGGGGATGCGAAATGAACCTCTCGGTAACCTCTTCCCAGATTTTCTTCCCTCTTCCACAGTTTGTCCATTGCCGTGTCTGTCAGCGCAACAGGGTGCTCCGGCCCAAACCCGAGCATTTTGAAGGCCAAAGGTCGCTTGCCAGACGACAGGCACAAAGTACAACCGAAGCCAAGGAAGGCAGAGGCAGACAAGGAAGGGGGATGCGAATGGATGGTCCATATCGGGTGAAGCGACGCATCATCGTTGCTGCAGTACTCTTCATCGCTACGGCAACTGCCATCGTGTTCGCGTGGCAAAAGGCGTTTATCTACGAAAACGAGCTTTTGTTCAATCGGTTCTGGTGGGTTTTGGCTCTCGTACCCTTCGTGGGGCTTGGCCTTGCATCCATCACAAAGCGGCAAGACCCGCGCGTTGTGGGTGACAAGGTTTTGCGCCATGACGACGCTGCGATGCTTGAGCATTGGACACACGGCATCGGCACCGTGATTCTGCTGGTCAGCGGCATTTCACTTGGCTGCCTGTTCATTCCGAGCCTGCTGTCCGTCGATACCGTGAACGCCATGATGAACATTCACTTCGTAGGGGCGACGGTATTTCTGTTCGGATCCTTCTACTATCTCGGCAATGCCGTGCTCTCTCCGAAGCGGGTACGAGAGCATTTGCCGACGAAAAACGCGCTTTCATACACCATTCGCCATTACGGACTCTTGATAGGTATCAAGAAGTTCACCATGCCCCCCGAAGAGAAATACTTCGAGTCTGAGCGCGTGGCCTATATTCTCGCCGTTGTCGCAGCGGCGGTCATCGCCATATCGGGCCTCGTGAAGGTGGCGGCGCATGTGGTTTCGCTGCCCGGAGGGGTTCTGTTCGTCGCCACACTACTGCACGATGTCATGGCAATCGCCATGATCCTGTTCATCATCCCGCACGTGTTCTTCGCCGTATTCGCGCCGGGTAGCTTTCCCCTGTTCATCTCAATGCTAACAGGCTACCTTCCGCTTGAGCATGCCGAAAAGGATCACGCCGGCTGGCTAGAAGCCCTCGACAAGAAGGGCCGTGGGCGAACCATCGAGAAAGAAGAGGACACTACCACTTGCGAGGCGGCAATGAACAAGACGAGCGATGAGAAGGAGCGGTGAGAATAATGGAAAAAACGACGCCCGTTCAACTTGATACAAACAGCAAGCAAGCCGGCGCGGAAGAGCAGGTTTTGCAAGACGGCGGGGTGTCCCGGCGCGGCTTTCTGCTCGGTGCCGCACTGCTCGGCGCGGGAGCCGTCTCCGGCGGCGCAGCGGTCAGCGCATTCGCTGAAGGAGAAGATGTCGTAGCCTGGAAGCAGTCAAACGGATATCTGCTCGTGGACACGAAGAAGTGCGCGGGATGCCGCACCTGCATGTTCACCTGTTCGCTCGTCCATCACGGCGTAACGAGCCTGTCACTTGCACGCATCCAGATACGCAGCAATGCATTTGGGACGTTTCCCCTCGATATCGCACAGACCCAGTGCCATCAGTGTCCCTATCCTCCCTGTGTGGATGCCTGCCCGACAGAGGCAAACCACATCGACGAGGAGACGGGCGTGCGCATGGTCGATCCAGACAAGTGCATCGGCTGCGAACGCTGCGTGGAGGCGTGCCCCTACTCGCCGTCGAGGCTGCAGTGGAACCGCTTCGAGCTCCATGCGCAGAAATGCGACCTGTGCATCGATACACCCTATTGGAGCCGCGAAGGCGGCCCGCAGGGCACACAGGCCTGCGTTGCCTCATGTCCGATGCAGGCGATTTCCTTCACGTCCGACATCCCGCGCCAAGGATCCGAGGGCGGCTATGTCGTGAACCTGCGCAACGAGCACTACCTGTCGCTTGGACTTCCAAACGACGACGACGGCAAGATCATTCCCTCCACGACGTACTAGAACGCCGGCGACACCGCAGGCGTCAAGCGGCCCCGGGCGGGCGTCAATAAGGCCTGCTCACACGATGCCGCAGCAAAGTGCGAGGGTGTACAGGACGAGACGAGGAGACATATTCATGGCTCAAGGAGGATACGCGGGATCGATTCTCATCGTCGATCTCAGTAAGAGCGAGATAACGACCGTTCCCACCGACGACTACGAGCGCTTCGGCGGGGGGCAGGGCATAACCACGGCACTGTTTTTCGAGCACTGCGAGGACTTTTCGGTAGGCGCCCTCGACCCCGGAAACCCGCTGTGTATAGCGACCACACCTTTCTCGGGGACCATCGTCCCGGCAGCGTCGTCACGCTGTGACGTTGCGGCGATTTCACCCTACTCGTACCCCAAGGCGTGGTTTCATCATTCAAGCATGGGCGGACGCTTCGCGGGAGAGTTGAAGCAGGCGGGTTACGACGCACTCGTAGTGAAGGGCGCGGCAGAGTCCCCCGTATGGTTGAACATCGTCGACGACGAGGTGACCATCGAGGACGCATCGGATCTCTGGGGGCTTGACTGCTGGGAAACCCAGGAGACCGTATGGGAGAAGGTGCGGGGGACAACCGCCGAGGGAGACTGGTTCCATGTGTCGCACCGGCGCGACGGCGGTGACACCACGCAAAACCCCGCCGTTGCCTGCATTGGAAAGGCCGGCGAGAACCTGTGCGCCGTCGCGGCCATCATGCATGACGCAAGCCACGCTGCGGGTCAAGGCGGCATGGGCGCAGTCATGGGGTCTAAAAACCTGAAAGCCATCAGCGCGCTCGGCACGGGCACGATCCCGGTTGCCGATGCCGCATCCCTTGTAGAGCTGCGCCTTGAGATGCAAGAGCGCTTCGGCTACAACGTTGACAACCCGGAAAACGAAAACCCGATGCCCACCTTTGCCATGTACAACTTTCTCACGCACGCGCCGGCGAGCTCGGGCGTGGGCTGGAATCCGCAGGACTACCTTGCCCGGGCGGAGGGCTGCCACGGCTGCTTCCGCAACTGCCGCGCCATTTTCTCGGACACCGTGGGCAACCAGGCCGTTTGCTATACAACCATCTTCTACAACGGCTCGGAGCCGCAAGACTTCCTCAAAGCGGCCGACATCATCAACAAGTACGGCATCAACGGCTTTGAGAAGGGGATTATCGATTACCCGTATTCGCTCTATCAGCGCGGCATTCTAGGACCGGGCTGCGAGATAGAGTCCTCCATCGACTTCTCACGCTACGGCACAATGGAGTTCTTCCAAGAAGTCATGGATGCCGTGGTGAACCGAACCGACATCGGCGCGGAACTTGCTGATGGCGTGGCGAAGGCCTGCGCAGCTTGGGGACGCTGGGAGGAGGACAGCGCTATCTCGGCCGCAGACGGCGGCATCGAGCGCCCGCAGTACGGCTACGTAGCTCACTACGAACCGCGCGTATCGACCGACTGGGGATTCGCAAGCGTCTTTGTTGAGCGCGACCTCGACGACCATGCCTTTAACCAGCCCTGCCACTGGGCACCCGCCATCCGTCAGATGATCGGGCTTGACCCCATGCTCAACGCGCAGGAAACCGTTGAGACCATGGCGGTGTCCACCGGGCTTGGCGATCCTTTGTGCTGGGACTACAGCGAAGACGGCATCTACTCAGACGAGAACATGCGCGGCGTGATGTGGCTTATCGAATATAACCGCTTCTGGATAGCCTCGATGGGGCTGTGCGGGTTCACCTGGCCGATGCTCACGAACCTCAATTCGCTGACGGATCACTCTGGCGCATCCCCCGACATGGAACCGGCGTTTTTCAAGGCCGTCACGGGCACTGACCTGAGCTGGGAGGACAGCCTTGAACTCGGGCATGAGATCTACCTTATGCAGCGCACCATCTGGGCCTTGCAGGGTCGAGAGCGCGCCGACGAGGAGTTCACTGACTACGTATACGAGGTCCCCTGCTCGTCGTTCACGCTCCCGGTGCTGCGCGACGGAGAATGGGTCTGGGACGAATGTGAGGGACGCACGCTCGACCGCGACCGCTTCGATGACTACAAGACGCGCTTCTACGAAGCAAACGGATGCAACGCCGAGACCGGATACCCCACGCGCGCCGCGCTTGAAGAGCGAGATCTTGCCGAATACGCCGACGCGCTTGAAGCGGCAGGCAAGCTCGGAGCCTAGTTATGGCCGCCAAACACATCACGGCTTCCGTCGATTCGCTGCCTGCGCCAACCGCCGAGCAAGCAAGACACTTCACGCGATCAATGGGATGGGAGGGGCGGCTCTACGTCGAGCAGATGACGTCTCGCGCCTCGCGTGGAACGCTCGTATACGACTTCATGACGATGGCTGGCTACGTTCTCGGACGAGACGCGCTTGAGAAGCCCCTGCTCGATAATCTTTCCGTCGTGGTGACCACCATCAAGCCCGAGACGCTCTCAGCATGGCTGCGCAACGCCGTGGAAGATGTCGCGCTGGCCGACGCGCTTGACGCACGCCTGGCAGCCTGTAAGACCAAGCGCGAGAAGATGGTTGCCGTAAGGAGGCTCGTGTACGCGCGTGTCCAGCAGTATCGTCGCGCGCTCAGCACCAAGGACGCGGGAGATGAGCAAACGAAGGCACCCGCAGAAACCGCACTTTCAGACGGATTGGAAGCGGGGACGGCGCAATGAGGTTCGGAGAGGCAGCGCGCGCCGATTTCCCGCTCTTCGGTGCCGTTTCGGGACCAGGCGGCAAGCCGATAGTCTACCTTGATAGCGCTTCGACGACTCAGAAGCCTCGCACCGTGCTTGAGGCAATGAATGCGTTTTACTGCACCGCCAACGCAAACCCCGGGCGCGGCGACTACGTTCTCGAAGAGTGGGCGTCAAAGCTCTACGGCGAAGCCCGCGCGGCGGTTGCCCGCTTTATCGGCGCACAGGCTCCCGAGCAGATCGTATTCACCTCCGGCTGCACAGATTCGCTCAACATCGTGGCTCGTTTCTGCGCGGAGCAGGTGCTTTCAGAGGGCGACCGCATCGCGCTGCCCGTCTTTGAGCATCATTCGAATCTGCTCCCGTGGCAGAGGGCGGCTCGCCAAACGGGTGCCGTGCTTGATTTCATGGCCGTCGGCGACAACGGCCGCCTGCCCGCCTCCGAAATTGAGCGGGCGATAGGTCCTTCAACGCGCGTAGTAGCCATCGCACATGTCTCGAACGTACTCGGCCTTAAGACCGACGTTCGCGCCATCGTCGAGGCGGCCCATGCGGTTGGAGCCATCGTCGTGCTCGACTGCGCCCAAAGCGCGGGACATCTTCCCCTTGACGTGGATGACCTCGGCGTTGACTTCGCGGCATTCTCGGGTCACAAGACCTACGGGCCGCAGGGTATCGGCGTGCTGTACGGCACTTCCGAGCTGCTTGAACGCATGGAGCCCCCTCTGCTTGGCGGGGGCATGGTCGATTTTGCCGACGAGGAGGAATCCAGCTTCCTCGCGGTTCCGCAGCGGCTTGAAGGAGGCTCTCGCTACGTGGCGGGAGCGGTAGGGCTTGCGCAGGCGCTCGGCTATCTCGAAGGCCTCGGAAGGCAGGCCGCCTGCGATCACGAGCGAATGCTTGCCCTTCGTGCCATCGAAGGGCTGCGTTCGTTCGGGGGCGTGGCGGTGTATGGCGATGCCTCACCTTGCGCTGATCGGTGCGGCATCGTGTCCTTTAACGTGCGGGGCATCCATGCCTACGACATCTCGCGCTCGCTTGGGGCGCGCGGCGTCTGCGTACGAGGCGGAAACTGCTGTGCCCAGCCACTCATGCGCCACCTCGGCATCACATCGGTGTGCCGTTTGAGCCTGTCGTGCACGAACACCGAAGCTGACGTGGACCTGTTCCTCGAAGCACTTGCTGACTCCGTCGAATCCATCGGCGCCTTTGTCGCCTCTGCCGTCATGTAATAAAAACGCAGGTCGCGCTCCCTAATATGCTCGGGAAGCGCGACCTGCATGGAAGAACCGCACAAGCTTTCAGGGCGCTCTAACCGCCATCAGCGCTCGCAGCTGAACTGAGACCCCTTTTCAAACAGCTCTTCGCGGGAATGAACGCCTATGCGCTTGTAGATACGACCGACATGCGCCTTCACCGTTCCCTGCGCGATGAAGAGTTCCCGTGCAATCTCGTTTGCCGACTTTCCCTCCAGTAAGAGTTCAAGAACCTCGCGCTCCCTGCTCCTGAGGTCATAGCGCTTTGCGAGCGCACGAGCTCCTAAGGCCGCGTCATCGGACAGAGCCTGCGCCTCATGCCGCTTCGCTTCGGAAAAAGCGCCCGAGTCCGCTTCAGGAGACGGTTCCGACGCCTTCTTCGAAAGGGCGCACGAATCCGCCTCAAAGCCAAGCTGAAAACGCGGCCGATGGTCGCCCATGAGGCAAAACGCGGTGCATGCTGCGATGGCAACGGCACACAGCGTGATGACGGGGAAACCCTCTCCAAAGGGAAAGGTGTTCGCAACGAGGGTGGCAACCTCATCTCCGAACAGCAGCGCCGCCGCCTCGACCGCGCAGCCACCGGCGGCGATTAACCCTGCCTGATCGCCGGCAGTGCGCATGAACTCTATCCCAAAGGCGGCCACGATCAAGAACAGCAGCGTAAAGGCCGCATCCGAAACCGCCATGCACACGACGTCGTACACCGAAATTGGCAAGGCGATGAGCAACACTCCAGCGGTGGCAAGGGGAAACGCGACCTCGTAGAGCCAGTCGAAAGGGAACGAGCGCTTCAGGGCAAAGCAGCACAAAACGAGCGCCGGCGCAAAGGCCCCACCGGGCGAAACCATCGTCATGGGCGCGCCGAAGGCGAGCGTGCGGACGATAACGAGGCAAAGCAGATAGACGAACAGTGCGACGAGAATCTTGCCCTGCACGACACGAAGGACATTCTCCTCGCCTCCAGGACCAGACAGGGCAGGCGCGCTCGCAGGCACAACATTATCGCCGTACTCCATGCGCACAGCTTCCCAGCTGCGACGAATACCGGCAAGACTAAGCAACGCGCAGGTAAGAGCCGCAGCAAACGATGCCGTTTCGTCGAGGTGGTCGGCAAAATAGCACACCCCGAGGCAGAGCAGAATATTCAAGGAGAGCGTGAAGGTTGCCCGGCTCGTGCCGATACGCACCAGATGCCCGCACCACAGCATGAAAAGCGTCGCCCCTCCAACGCCGCACAGCGAAAATCCCCCAAGCATGCCAGGGAAAGCGACATCGACACCGACGAGAGGAAGGCAGGAAATGATCGTTCCCGGAAGCGTGCTTGCCGCAGCAACAACAAGATAGGCAGGCTGATCGAGAAAGCCGCTCGTCGCACGGCTCGCGATAGCCAAGGCAAGGGCGCCGCAGATGGCGGCGATAAAAAACACCGGGCGACCAAAGGGAACGCTGATTGCCGCATCAAGGGGCCAGCGCACCCAGGCAATCGCAAAGGAAACAAAAAAGACGTGCCACGACCAGGTCCAGTGCAAGGCCGTCGTTTTCACACCAGGCGTTGGAAGACGAGTCCCTGCGGTTGTGCGCATACCGATGCCGATACTCACGGCTCCCCCTTCCTGCATGAAGCGCATTCCTTACCTCTTCGCCATCATTGACGTTGTGCGCTTCGGGCAGGTTCAAGCGGCACCTCCCCCTTGGGTGCCTCCGTCCGGGATTCTACAGCAGAACCCCCTGAGTTGCCGCCGTGGTTACCCAGTCCGTACAGCTTCCTCGGCGAGGGTTGGTGAGCCGGTAGTGGCCCCGTCATAAAGAGAGAGCCCTGCTCTTTTGAGCAGGGCTCTCATTCTTAGCGAGGTTCAGTGTCTTACCGCCACGCTCTGTGCGCGCTCGCGCCCGCTCATCTCTAAGGTAGACTTTCCCTCAACCAGCACGCTTCCCCGCACGGGGTGACACAGACCATCAATAAGCTTGACCAGGGTGGATTTACCGCAGCCATTAGGGCCTACGATGCTCGTAATTGCCCCTTTGGTAAAGACAGCCGTGCTAGAATGCGGCCCCATCCGATTCCGAAGAGGTGCCCCATGACCGATATCCTTGCTCAAAAAGCCGCCAGCTCCCCCACCCTGTCTGTCACCGACGAAGAACTCTTGCGCGAGGCCGACACCTTCATCGAAACCCACTGGGAAGAGATCATCCAGGAGCTAAGCGCACTCATTGCCGTGCCAAGCGTGGTGGATTTTGGCCGCGCCACGCAAGAGGCTCCCTCAGGTCCTGAAGTCTCAGAGGCCCTGCACGTGTGTCTTGACCTTGCTTCCCGCCTGGGCCTTGAGGCTTCAGATGACGAGGCCGAAATTGGCATGGCCGATCTGCCCGGCCAGACCGATACCCACATTGCCCTCATCTGCCACGCCGACGTGGTGACCCCCGGCGTAGGCTGGACGGGCGACCCGTGGATCCTGCGCCGCCGCGACGGCTTCCTCATTGGTCGCGGCGTAATTGATGACAAAGGCCCGCTTATCATCTCGCTGTACTGCCTCAAATTCTTTAAGGACTACTGCGAACGCACGGGTACGACCCTGCCCTATACCCTGCGCATGCTCATAGGCACCAACGAGGAAACGGGCACCATGCGCGACGTCCGCTTCTACCTCAAGCGCCATCCCGCTCCGGCATTCCTCTTCACTCCCGACAACGCCTTCCCCGTGTGCTATGGCGAAAAGGGTCAGTTCGACGCGGCAATTGTGTCAAAACCCCTCCAGGGGCGCATCGTGGATTTCACCACCGGCAGCTCTTCTACCAACGCGGTGCCTAGTCGGGCCACCCTCGTGGTGCGAGCCGACACCGCCAGCCTTCCCGCCCGAGAAAACATCCAGATAGAAGACGCCGGCGAAGGCTGTGCACGCCTGATTGCCACTGGACGCGGCGGCCATGCCTCTCTGCCCGAAGGCACCGTGAATGCCATCGCCCTTTTGACCAACTACGCCTTGGATAACGGTCTGTATACCGAAGAAGAGGAGTCCTATCTGCGCCTTATCGACCGCATCATGGCCTCCACCGACGGCAGCTCCATCGGCATTGATTCGCGCGACGAGCATTTTGGTGCGCTCACCTGCATCGCCGGTACCATCCATCGACAGGATGACTGCCTGCGCCTCACCGTGGATATTCGCTACCCCACCTCCACCGACCACGACACCCTGCTGGCCGCCTTTGAGCGCATGGCTCAACAGGCGGGTGGCACCTGTGGGATTACCGGCGGGCTTGCGCCGTTTTTGACCCGACCGGACAGCCCGGCCATCCAGGCTTTGGCCTCGTCGTATCGCGATGCCGCCGGGTTGGATGGCGAGCCCTTTACCATCGGCGGTGGCACCTATGCGCGCGAGTTTCCCTGCGCAGCCAGCTTCGGCCCGGCCGACCCCCATGATGCCTATCCCGACTGGGTGGGGCCGATGCACGGAGCCGACGAGGGTGTCAGCGAGGAGGGGCTTAAGCGGGCCATGCGCGTCTATATCCTCACCCTTAAGCGCCTCATGGAGGTTAACCTCGCCTCCTTATCAAAATAGCCTTGCCTATTCGAAGTTGAAGTCCCCTACCAATCAGGCAATGCGCTACACTTGCGCGAATGGAAAATGGTTGTTTTTTAAAGGGACAAGAGTCATCCATCTTCGCCCCATGCTTGGCAGGGTACAAGGAGGATACCACCATGCTTAACGCGCATCGCATCACCCCGGCCCAGGCAGCCCTCACACTCCGCTTCGTCATCGTCTTTGCTCTTATCGCGGTGGGTGGTCTTGTCCTTACAGGCTGCGCAAGTGACCCCGAGATTGCCACGCCCCCCGCCGAGGAAGACGAGGTGGACGTGCAAGACGAAGCCGAAGATACCGAAGGCACTGAGGATACCGACGATGCCGAAGGTACCGAGGAGGAGACTGATGCAACAACCGAGGAGACGGAAGAGCCTGAGGAGACAGAAGCAACGCAGGTCACCCATGAAGGTCCCTACGTCATCAGTATTCTCAACGCCGGAGGGTATGACGGGCTGGCCGCAGCCGCCCAAGGGGTTCTTGAAGCTGCGGGCATCGCAGGTGATGACTACGACGTGACCACGGACACCTACCTGGACGGGTACGTGGCAAGCACCGAGGTATACGTAACGGGTGAGGGCGATGATGCGGCAGATGTTCTCGCTCAGGCCGAGCAGGTTGCCGCAGTACTGGGGGCCACCGTGCAGACCTTCGATGCCTCGCAGTTTGTCGATGCCACCCTCATGGATGACGTCGACATCCTCGTGCTGGTGGGTCCGGAGCTGGCGAGCTAGCACTCTTCGCTGAACGCCGGGTGCTTTTGCCTCGCTTTTTGCCTGAGGCCTGAAGCGCTTTGCCCTGCTCCTTGTCTCACGCTTTTTGCTACCGCTTTTCTGGGGCGGCAGCGGGAAAGGCTACCGTTATCACGGTTCCACAGGGCTGGTTGTCGCGCACGCTGATGCGCGCGCCGTGCACCTGGGCAGCGTGTTTGACGATGGCTAGGCCAAGCCCGCTGCCGCCCGTTTCTTTGGAGCGGCTCTCGTCCACGCGGAAGAACCGCTCAAACACCCGCTCGCGCAGCTCGTGCGGGATGCCCCGGCCCGTGTCGCTCACCCTCAGCAGTATCTGATTGTGCTCGCCGACCACCTCCACCTCAGCGCTTCCACCCTCGTGGTTGTAGCGCACGGCGTTTTCCGCCAGATTCCTCACCATTTCCTCCAACACCCGCGCACTACCAAACACCATCACCGGCTCCTCATCAGTGCGTTTCGCCGTAAATGTCAGGCTCACCTGGGCGCGCTTGGCAAACGGTTCAAGGCGCCTCACCGCATTTGACGCTACTTCTTCCAACGACACCGCGCTCATGGGTAAGCCACTTCTGCCCTCGCCCATCTCGTCCAGATGCGTGAGCGCGATGATTTCTTCCACCATGCTCGCCATATGCAGCGCCTCGTC
The DNA here is from genome assembly GCA_964438035.1 of uncultured Slackia sp. Lineage (GTDB taxonomy): Bacteria > Actinomycetota > Coriobacteriia > Coriobacteriales > Eggerthellaceae > Slackia. Next base: position 5,063 of record CAYTIS010000002.1, on the reverse strand, counting down.
GTGAATCAGTCCGGCGAACTTGCGCACGTCGCCGGGCTGGGCGATGCCCTGGTCGATAATCTCAGCGTAGCCAGAAATGACCGTGAGCGGGGTCTTTAGTTCGTGGGAGACGTTGGCAGTGAACATGCGCCGCTCGCTTGCCTGCGCATCAAGACGGCGGTGCTGGGCATCCAGACGACGCAGCAGGGGCATCAGCTCTTCGGGCGCATCGCCATCCACCGGGTGGTTCAGATCGATACGCTCCATGCGCGCCACCACGCGCCGCGACACCACCCAACCAATCAAGAAGGATATTCCCGTAGCAACGACGAGCACAATCAGGCAGGGCAGGGCGACCATGCCCATAATGCCCCACACGGTGGACTGGGTAACAGCCAGGCGCAGCACCGTACCGTCGGACAAGAGCACCGAACAGTAGCGCGTCTCCTCCCCCAGCGTTTCTGAATAGCGGCCGCTTTCGCCCTGACCGGTGCTGACGGCCTCGGCCACCTCGGGGCGCTCGGCGTGGTTGTCCATCGTGAACGCATCGGCGTGGGAGTCGTAGAGCACCGTGCCATCTGCGGCGATAAGCGTCATGCGTGTGTCAGGGTCGAGCGCCGCCTCATCCTCAATGAGGGCCACCGCCTCCCAACCCGTAGCGCCACGCTCCTCAATGACGCGCAGGTAGGCCTCGGCCTTGGCTTCCAAATTATCAGCAGCGCTTCGGTCAAGGGTAAGGTAGAACACTACCGCGTAGAGCACGCAGCAGACCACCACCATCACGGCCGTAGCCGCCGATACCATGAGGGCCACTACGCGCGAGAGCCGCCAGCGCCGCCGGCTCGGCGAGCTATCCTGAGGGGTCGATGAGGTGATGCGGATATCCATCTGCACCCACCTTGAGGCCCTAGGCCTTGAAGCGATAGCCTACGCCGCGCACCGTTTCCACATAGGACACGGCATCAGCATCGGCCTCGCCGAGCTTTTTGCGCAGGGTTTGAATGTGGGCATCCACAGTGCGGGTTTCGCCAGCCACGTCGTAGCCCCACACGTGTTCGAGCAGCTGGTCGCGCGACACCACGATGCCACGGTTGCCCATGAGGTAGCGCAGCATCTCAAACTCCTTGTGGGTCAGGCGCACCTCCGACCCCGCCACAGTGACGCGATAGCTTGCAGGATCAAGTGAGATGGGGCCGGCCTCAAGGGGTGCTTCGGCTTTGCCTGCGTTAGGGGAGGCCACAGCCGCCGCAGCCTTCGCCTCGCGGGCTGAGCGGCGCAGCAGGGCGTTCACCCGGGAGAGCAGCTCCATCATGCCGAAGGGTTTGGCCAGGTAATCGTCGGCACCAGAATCCAAACCGTAGACCGTGTCATACTCGGTGGACTTGGCCGTGAGCATCATGATGGGTACCTCGGCCGTACGCGGGTCAAGGCGCAGGCGCTTGAGCACCGCAATGCCGTCCTCATCAGGTAGCATCACGTCCAGGAGGAACAGGTCGGGAATTTCGTGAGCCAGCGCCTCATCCATCTCAAAGGCCCGCGAAAAACCGCGCGTTTGGTGGCCCGTCTGTGCCAGGGTATAGAGGGTCAGGTTGCGAATCTGTTCGTCATCCTCAAGGTAGTAGATCATCCGAACGGTTCTCCTTTGTATCGGCCCGCAAGGCCCCATTCTACCCACTCCGTCGTTGTTTGCGCGTTGGCAACTGCGTGATTCAGGCACTTCGGGCGTTTCATCAGTGAGCCTTTCGTCAGTGGGTACCTTTGTCGACGCAGGCGCATCCCCCGCCCTGGAAACTCGCGATACGCCTAATTACCCGAACCTTCCTGTGATGTAGTCTGCCGTGCGCTCATCGCGCGGCTGACTGAACAGCACCTGAGTCGGGCCACACTCCACCACTTCTCCCAAGAGGAAAAACGCACAGACATCGGATACGCGGGCGGCCTGCTGCATGTTGTGCGTGACCATCACCACCGTATACTCGCGCTTAAGCTCGGTGACCAGCTCCTCGATGCGCCTGGTTGAGAGGGGGTCAAGGGCACTCGTGGCCTCGTCCATAAGCAGCACCTCGGGCTGGACCGCCAGGGCGCGCGCGATACACAGACGCTGCTGCTGTCCGCCAGACAGGCCTAAGGCGCTTTTGTGCAGACGATCCTTCACCTCGTCAAAGATGGCTGCTTTGCGCAGGGCCTCTTCCACAATGCGCTCCAGCTTGGCCTTGTCCTTGATGCCGTGGGTGCGCGGGCCAAAGGCAATATTGTCAAACACCGACATGGGAAAGGGGTTGGGCTTTTGAAACACCATCCCCACGCGCGTGCGCAGGCTGTTCACATCGGTGCCCCGTGCGTAGATGTCCTGACCGTCAAGCAGAATCTCACCTTTGATCCGGCACGCCTCCACCAGATCATTCATGCGGTTGAGAGTGCGCAGCAGAGTAGACTTGCCGCAGCCCGAAGGACCAATAAAAGCCGTGATACTCTGCTCGGGAATCTCCATAGAGATGTCGCGCAGAGCGTGAACGTCATCGTAGTACAAATCAAGGTTTTTGACCGAGATCTTAGCCTGAGCCAAGGGGTCGGGCATGGGCTGTGACGCAAGAGCAGCTGCTGCGGGTGCAACAGGTGCGGGAATGCGCGGAGTTGGGGGAATGATGCGCGCAGGAGCGGAGCCCGCCCCCGTTGAGGAAGCCTTTTCTGGAGCGGGGGCCAGAACGCTTGAGGCAGCAGTCATGAGTGTTCTCCTTTCGTCAAGCGCTTGGCCACCCACGACGCCAGCGCGTTAATAACCAGCACCAAAATCAGCAGCACCACGGCGGTGGCGTAGGTGGCATCGATGTGCAAGCCCTCGGAAGCCAGTACATACATATGCACCGCCATGGTGCGCGCCGAGCCAAATAGGTCGGATGGAATGCTCGCCACCGATCCGGCGGTAAAGATCAGTGCGGCAGACTCGCCCACAATCCGCCCAATAGACAGGATGACGCCACCCAAAATGCCTGGCATGGCCGAAGGCAGCACCACTGCCATGACCGTACGCAGCCGCCCCGCACCCAAGGCAAAGCTGCCCTCTCGGTAGGCATCGGGCACGGCGCGCAGGGCCTCTTCGGTCGTGCGCATCACGGTGGGAATAATCATGATGGCAAGCGTCATGCACCCGGCTAAAAGCGAAAGTCCCCATCCCAAAAAGATAACAAAGAAGAGCATTCCAAACAGGCCATACACAATCGAAGGAATGCCGGCCAGGGTCTCGGCGGCCAGGCGCACCGCTTTGACGAAGCGATTGCTGCGCGCGGTGTATTCCACCAAAAAGACGGCAGCCATAACCCCCAGGGGCACAGCGACGCTGAGGGTGAGAATCACGCACAGCAGGGTGTTGATGAGTGCCGGAACCATCGACACATTGTCGGAGTTGTATTCCCAAGCAAAGAGATCCGTGCGCAGGTTAGGCACCCCCATGACCAGGATGTAGCCCACGACGGCGAGCAGGACCGCAACAGTGAGGACCACGGCAAGGCGCACCAGCATGTTCATCACCAGCGAAAAGCTTCTCCAGCTGGAGGTCTTTTTGCCCGCCGCCCGCGCTGCTCGCGCCTTCATTGCTTCTTTCATCGCTTGGTCCTCCCGTTCAAGGCGGCAAAGAGGAGGTTGATGACCAGTACAAACACAAACAGCACCACGGCGGTGGCGATGAGCGCTTCGCGGTGCAGGTCGGTGGCATAGCCCATCTCCAGCACGATGTTAGTGGTCAGCGTACGCACCCCGTCGAGGATGCTGCCGGGAATGACCGCCTGGTTGCCAGCAATCATGACCACGGCCATCGTCTCACCCACCGCCCGGCCGATACCCAGCACCACCCCGGCCATGATGCCGGAAGTAGCCGCCGGCACTATCACCCGAAATACCGCGCGCTCGTGATCAGCGCCAAGGGCGAGCGCCCCTTCGTAGTAGCTCTGGGGCACGGCATCAAGGGCGGTGCGAGCCACGGTGATGATGGTGGGCAGGATCATGATGCCCAAGATGATGGAAGCGGCCAGAAGACTCATTCCCTGCACCTGGAAGGTCTGGCGGATGAGCGGCACCAGCACTACCAGACCAAAAAAGCCATAAATGACCGAGGGAATGCCCGCCAAAAGCTCCACGCCCGGGGTGAGAATCCGCTTCATGCGGGGACTGGCAAAGCGGGAGAGATATATGGCCGCCAAAAAGCCCACAGGCACCCCAATGATAAGGGCGCCGGCCGTGGCGTAAAGACTCCCCACGATCATGGGGAGGATGCCGTACTCGTCGGCTGCTGGGCGCCATACGGTACCGCCCAAAAATTCCAACAGGCCTATCTCGGCGATTGCCGGCAGGCCATTAGCGAAGAGGAACACACAGATCAAGGCCACCGCAAGGATACACACTCCTGCGGCGGCCGCAAACAAAGTCCTCGCCGTCAATTCCCTCATGCGTTTCATATGAGTGAAGATATTGGCTGCGCGGGTTCTAGGACAGCTCTGACCAGGTCGTAACCTCACCAGCAAAGATGCTGCGCACCTGCTCGGAGGTCAGACTTGAGATGCTGTTGGCGCTATTCACGATGACGGCGATGCCATCCTGCGCAATCGCGACTGCGCTCACGCCCTCGGCAAGCTCGGAGTCAGACAGCTCGCGCGAGGCCATCCCTAAGTCGCACACGCCCTCGATGGTGTTTTGCACGCCAGTGGAGGAGTCGGACTGGTTGACCTCAATGCTTACGTCGGGATTCAAAGCTTCGTAAGCCTCAGCCAGCGCCTCCATGACGGGCGTGACCGAGGAGGAGCCAGCAACCGTCACCGTGCCGGAAAGCCCCTCGGTGACCTCGTAGGCAACAGCCTCAGAATCCACCGCCACATAGCCCTCTTCGGAGACCACGGCCTGGCCCTCAGCGCTCAGGATGAAGTCAAGAAAGTCCTGGGCAAGCTCGGAAAGCTCCGAGTCGGTGACCACGTTAAACGGGCGAGACACAGCGTATGAGCCATCCTGTACGGCCTCAACGGAAGGGGCCACACCGTCGATCTCAAGCGCCTTCACGGAGTCGTCGAGCGAACCCAAGGAGATGTAGCCGATGG
>CAYTIS010000001.1:48362-55087 GCA_964438035.1 uncultured Slackia sp. | reverse complement strand
CCTGACATCGCATCATTTCAAGGATATTGAACAACTATGCGATCAGGTGTACTCCATTGAAGATTGCAAGCTGGTTCCGATTACTGAAGAAATCGCTCTTCGATATAGAGAGATGGAATAGGCTCGCTCAAAGCACTAAGAAAGTAGCCGCTGGGCGACGGCAAAGAAAAAGCCGTTGCCCAGCAGATAATCGCCTTGATTGACAGACTTAGTACAGGCTTGCATCAAGTCTGTCAGAGGTCGTGCGTCACAGGTCGCTTGCTGCTTGCGAAGGAGTTGTAAAGCGGACTCTGGGGACTTGTGTGCTGATGAGCGGGCGGTATAATGCCGGGGTTTCTATATTTCACATGCGTGCGCGACCCGTGATCCGCTAGTGGCCACCTAAAAAAGGCTGCGGGGGCGGGGATGACCGCAGGCAGAGGTTTAACGAATGGAGAGTGTAATGGCGAAAATCAGCGCCAAAGTCCTGCTGGACGCAGGAGTCCACTACGGTCACCAGACCCGTCGCTGGAACCCCAAGATGAAACCCTACATCTTTGGTAGTCGTGGTGACATCTACATCATCAATCTTAAGCAGACGCTTATCGGCCTGGATCAGGCCTATACATTTGTTGAGCAAACCGCATCCAAGGGCGGCACCATTTTGTTCGTGGGCACCAAAAAGCAGGCTCAGGAGGCCATCGCCACCGAGGCTGATCGCTGCGGCATGCCTTACGTGAACGCGCGCTGGCTGGGCGGCATGCTCACCAACTTTGTCACCATTCGCTCCCGTGTCAATCGCATGGAGGAACTGGAGGCTATGGAGGTCGACGGGCGCATGACTGTGCTTCCTAAGAAGGAGCAAATTATCCTGCGCAAGGAGCTGTCCAAGCTGCAGATTAACCTCAATGGCATTCGCAACATGAAGCGTTTGCCTGATGCCATCTTTGTGGTGGATACCAACCGTGAGCAGCTGGCCATCAAGGAGGCCAAGCGCCTGGGTATCCCTGTGGTGGGCACACTGGACACCAACTGTGATCCCGATGACGTGGAGTACGGCATCCCCGCCAACGACGATGCCATGCGCTCGGTGAAGCTGCTGACCAACTTCGTTGCTGATGCGGTGGTGGCCGCTACCGGCGCTCCCGTGCTTGAGCAGGCCATGCTCGCCCAGGTTCAGGCTGAGGCTGCAGCCGCCGAGGCTCCTGCTTTGGCCGCCGAATAGCCTGGAGTTGCTCGCCCTCGCCATGAGAGCGAGGGTGTGGACATAATCGATTGAGTTTTCGAGCCGATAGATTCAAAGAGAAAAGGATGTTCGCTATGGCTATTACTGCCGCTATGGTCAAGGAACTACGTGAGATGACGGGCGCTGGCATGATGGAGTGCAAGAAGGCCCTCACCGAGGCCGACGGCGATATGGACAAGGCTGTTGACGTACTGCGCACCCGTGGTCTGGCCGCTGTGGCCAAGAAGGCTGGGCGCGCCACCAACGAGGGCACCGTCATGGCGCTCGTAAGCGAGGACGGTACGGTGGGTGCTGTGGTCGAGCTGAACTGCGAGACCGACTTTGTGGGCATGAACGAGAAGTTCAAGGCCTATGCTGAGAAGGTGGCTCGTGCCGCGATTGCTGCCAAGCCCGCCGACATGGATGCGCTCAAGGCCGCCGAGGTGGATGGCGAGACCGTGGAGGCCGTGGTGACTGATTGCATCCACGTGATGGGCGAGAATACCCAGCTCACCCGCTTTGCCGTGGAAGAGGCCGATGCCGTTTCCTCCTACATCCACATGGGTGGCAAGATTGGTGTTCTGGTGGCCTTCGACGTGGAGGGCATTGAGGTGGCCAGCGATGAGTTCAAGCAGTACGGGCGTGACGTAGCCATGCAGGTGGCTGCGGTGTCTCCCATCTCCGCCAGCCGCGAGCAAGTTGATCCCGCTGTGGTTGAGCACGAGATGAGCATTTATAAGGCCCAGGCTGCCGAGTCCGGAAAGCCCGAGGCCATCCAGGAGAAGATCGCCTCTGGTCGCATGGAGAAGTTCTACAAGGAGCAGTGCCTGACTGAGCAGGCCTTCGTCAAAAACCCTGACCAGAGTATCTCTGAGTACACCAATGAGGTGGCTAAGAAGCTCGGCGGTTCCATCAAGATTGTCGACTTCAAGCGCTTTGCTCTGGGCGAGTAGCCCGTACACGCCGCCCACGCCGGACGGCACCATTCCGAAGTGATGCGGCGAGACACCGAATCAAGCCCCGATCCCATCTAAGCGTGGCGGTCGGGGCTTGTGGTGACTCGCCGCGCTTTGCATTCTGCCGCTCCCGTGGATTTCCGTGCTGTGGCCGGATGGTCTGCCTGTGTTGCGCGGGTGTGCGGCTATTTTCCACCCTTGAGCCGCACGTGTCGGGGCGTGCTTAAGGCACTGCGGCTGTGGCTTTCGTTGCGAAAGGGGCCTTCATGGCAAAAGAGATGATCGTCGTCGAAGGCAGGACGCCGCTTGCGGGTGAGGTGCGGGTGTCGGGTGCAAAAAACTCCGCCCTCAAGCTCATCGCCGCCTCAATTCTGGGGCAGGGAGCGAGCGTTTTGCACAACGTGCCGCTCATCTCTGATATTGGCGTGATGTCCAAGGTGCTCGAAAAGCTGGGTGCTACGGTAGTGCGCGAGGATCATAGCCTCACGGTTGATACTCGCGATGTGGATCAGTGGGAAACCCCCTATGAGCTGGTGTCCAAGATGCGTGCTTCCATCTCGGTGCTCGGGCCGCTTGTGGCACGTTTTGGCCAGGCGCGGGTGGCCATGCCGGGTGGTTGCAACCTGGGCGCGCGCAAGATTGACATCCACATGGTGGGCATGCACGCCCTGGGTGTGGAGTTTGAAACCGACCACGGCTATATCAACGCCACGACTCCGCATGGCCTGCACGGTGCCTATGTGGCGCTGGACTTTCCCAGTGTTGGTGCCACCGAAAATACCATGATGTGTGCCGTGACTGCTCGGGGCGAAACCATCATTGAAAACGCGGCGCGCGAGCCCGAGATTGAAGACTTGGCCAATATGCTCAACGCCATGGGGGCTCAGATTTCGGGCGCGGGCAGCTCTACCATCATCGTGGAGGGCGTTGACCTGGCCAATCTCCATCCCTGCGAGCACACTACGGTGGGTGATCGCATTGAAGCCGGCACCTTTTTGGTGGGCGGTGCCATGATGGGTGGGCCACTCACGGTGCGCGGTATTGAGCCAAGCTTTCTGCGCATGGCGCTCATGAAGCTTTCGGCCATGGGATGCTCGGTTGAAATTGGCGATGACTGGGTGAGTATCGCGCGCAAAGGCTCGCTGCACGGCATCGACATCCAAACCCTTCCGCATCCTGGTTTTCCTACCGATTTGCAGGCTCAGTTCATGCTCCTGGGTTCTCTCGCCCAAGGCACCTCGGTCATCACCGAGAACGTTTTTGAGAACCGCTTCATGTTTGCCGATGAGATTGGACGCATGGGGGCGCAGGTGACCATCGAAGATCACCACGCGATTGTGGAGGGTGTGGGTCGCCTTCAGGGAACCGACGTGAAGGCCACCGACCTGCGCTGCGGCGCGTCGTTGGTGCTGGCCGGGATTTACGCCGAGGGCACTACGCGGGTGCACCGCATCCATCACATTGACCGAGGCTACGAGGACTACGTGGGCAAGCTGGCCTCGCTTGGTGCTGATGTGCGTCGCGAGCCTGATGACGAAGAGGACTGGTAGGCCAATGGTGACGCGACGCAGGTCTCAGCCCGGTGCTCCCCTGGGTTCCCAGGGCCTGAGCTTCAAGAAGACCTCGCGCAGGGTGCGCCGGGCAGCGGCCAAAAGCCAGCTTGCGCCCAAGACATCCTCGCCTGAGTCGTCAAGTTCCCCATCGTCAGCCTCGCGTAAGACCTTCTCCAATTCCCGGCGGGCGCGGGCGGCCAAGCGCGGCGAGATTACCCATGTCATTCCTCGCACCCGAACACGGGAGAGCAAGCGCGCCTTCGAGCATCGCATGAACCAGCTCAATTTCGTGGAGCGCAGCGTGAATCGCAGCCGTCGGCGCAAGGCGATTATCGGGGGGCTGTTGGCCCTGGTGGTGCTGATTGGGGCGGGAACGGGGGCCGCCTTTGTATTCGTGAACAGCCTGAACACTCGCCTGGCTGTGTCGGATAGCAGTGCGCTTGCCAGTGTTCTTGCCGTCGATGAGGACGAGGACGAGCAGGCTAGCGTCGTCTATACCGTGTTGGCGGCGAGCTATGAGGATGCTTCAGCCATCGAGATTGCGGCCTTGGTGCGCACCGATGTGGAAAGCGGTCAGGCCTCTTTGATTACCATCCCGGGCGATGTCCTTGATGCCGATGGTGACCTGACCCTGAGCGCGGTTTATGCGCAGGACGGTGATGCTGGGCTGGTCACGGCAATTGAAGAGCTGGCTGGGGTGGATGTGGCCCACTATGCGCACACCGATGCGGAAGGGCTGGTGGCCCTGGTAGATGTACTGGGCGGCGTGGAGGTGACGCTTGAGGATGAGGTGTCCGACGCCCAGGCGGGAAGTACGGTGCTTCCGGCGGGCACCCAGACCCTCTCCGGTGACCAGGCTCTCTTTTTGTGCCGAGCCAACGAGTATGCAGATCCCGATACGGGCCGGGCAAGCAATGCGGGACTTGTGGCAGCAGGACTGGTTGCCAAGCTCTCGGATGTGGAGGGCTTGAGGCTGTATGTGGCCTTAGACGTGCTTGCCAGCAATATCGAGACCGATATGGGCGTGCTTGACCTGCGTGAGTTTCTCTCCACCCTAACCGTGCTTGATACATCACTGCTCACCACGGGTGCCATGCCCACCAACGCCACTACGTCAAATGGTGAGAGCGTGCAGGTGGTGGACAGCGACGAGTGGGAGACCATGATGGAACGTGTCGTGGAAGGGCTTTCTCCCGTGGCCGATTTGACGGACGTTCTTGAAGAGGTAAATCCCTCTTCCATCACGGTGACAGTAAACAATGGCGGAGGTGTCACGGGGGTTGCCTCGGCGGCGGCCGAGCTTTTGGAGGCCGACGGCTTTGACGTGGAAGTGGTGGGTAACACCGCCATGCAGGTTTACAGCGAAACCCTGGTCATTTATAAGGAGGAGGAGTTTGCTGAGGCAGCTGCTGCCATCGTGAGGGTGCTGGGGCAGGGGCGGACTCTGTGGAACTCGGTTCACTACGCCTTTGACACCGATGTGCTTGTGGTGGTGGGCACCGACTGGGAGCCTTCTGAGGAAGGGGAGTAGCATGCTTAACGACCTGTATCAGATCCTCGATCCGGTGGCCTTTGAGATAGGGCCAATCACCGTGCGGTGGTACGGTCTGGCCTATCTGGTCGGCTTCATTGGTGCCTTCTTCGTTATGTGGAAGCTGGCCAAGCGCTGGAAGCTGCGCATTGATGAAGACGCGCTGCTCACGGTTATGCTCGCCATCATTCTCGGCACGATTGTGGGCGGGCGTTTGGGCTACGTCATCATCTACGGCGACTGGGAATACTGGGCCGCCTACCCCCTGGACATTCTGGCGTTTAGCAACGGGGGGATGAGCTTTCACGGGGGCCTCATCGGTGTGCTGATAGGGGCGCTTATCGCTTCCAAAGTTACGGGGATTCCGTTTTTGACACTTGCCGACATGGGTAGTGTGGGCGCGGCAATTGGTCTGTTTTTTGGGCGCTGTGCCAACTTTATCAACGGCGAGCTGTGGGGATCACCCACCGACCTGCCCTGGGGTGTGGTGTTTGGTGGGGCGGCGGGCGATGTGGCGCGTCATCCCTCGCAGCTCTATGAGGCCGTGCTTGAAGGCCTTGTGATTTTTGCGGTGCTCTTTATCCTGTCGCGCAAGCTGCCACCCCGGCCTCGGGGTACCTTCTTTGGCCTCTTTTTGGTGATGTACGGGGTGTTTCGCTTTGCGGTTGAGTTTATCCGCGAGCCCGACTACCAGATTGGCTATCTGTGGGGTGATTGGCTCACCATGGGGCAGCTGCTTTCGCTGCCGCTGATTGTGGTGGGCGCTGGCCTGCTTGTTTATGCCGTTGCGGTGAAACATCCTCAGGAGGGTATTCCTCAAATGCTACAAAAATAGTAGCATTTCGGCCGCCGAAGCGTACCCTGCTGCGCCGGTGGCTGCGCGAGCCGATATGACAGATGCGGCTTGCTTGGTCGACGTGCGGGGCAGAACGGAGCGCTGCGGCGTTGTAGGATGGCTACGAAGACGCGCCGCAACCAAGGGCGCGGTCCAATCGCAACACGTCGATAGGGGGACGTTATGGAACTCAAATTCTACAAGTGTGAGAAGTGCGGAAACATCGCCATCAAGGTGGTGGATGCCAGGGTGCCGCTGGTGTGCTGTGGCAAGCCCATGGAAGAGATCGTGCCCGGCTCGGTAGACGCTGCCGTAGAAAAGCACGTGCCCGTCGTTTCGGTGGAAGGTGCCAAGGTGCGTGTCCACGTCGGCGAGGTGACTCATCCCATGACCGAGGAGCACCTGATTCAGTTTGTGGTGCTGGAGACCTCGGCGGGCTACCAGGTTGCTAACCTCACCAGTACCGACGAGCCTACGGCCGAGTTTGTGCTGCCCGAGGGTGTCACGCCGCTGCGGGCCTACGAGTACTGCAACCTGCACGGCCTGTGGGTGAAAGAGATCTAGTCGCCACTTCAGATACTGCTCAGATCCCGGATGCGACGAGGCGCTGTGGGCGGGAGTGTTCCCCGCTGCGGGCCGCGCGCAT
>CAYTIS010000001.1:0-48262 GCA_964438035.1 uncultured Slackia sp. | reverse complement strand
GGGGTACGCTACAATAGCCAGACACGAAAAGCGGCACATCCGCTGCTGAGTCAGGCGGCACGTCCGCCGCGATAGTTAGGAGATATCATGGCAATCGACAGGGAGAGGGTGGTGGAGGTTTTGAACCTCATTCGCCCCAGCCTTCAAAACGATGGGGGAGATGTTGCATTGGTTGACGTCAATGATGACGGTGTGGTTACCGTTGAGCTGCAGGGGGCGTGTCGAGGCTGCCCCATCAGTCAAATGACGCTGACCAATGGGGTCGAGCGCATCCTCAAGGAGCATATTCCGGGCGTGACTCAGGTGGTCAACGTCGGTTAGCACGAAGCGCCGTTCGCAAGAGCGGCGCTTTTTTCGGGGCGCAGGCCAGGGTGGCCTGTGAGAAAGCGGTTCTTTGAACCGCTTCGCCTTCTGATAGGGTTTCGGGCAAGGAGGTTCATCATGGCGCATTGTTGGGATTTGCGCGGCTGCGATGAGGAGATGCAAAGTCGCTGCCCGCATAACACCCCCGGCGAGCCCTGCCCGCCCGACTGTAATTTCTCCGCCTGCTATCGCCCTACCCACAAGGTGGCGCTTGGTCTGGCCATTCTCGACAATCCTGAAGTTGACCGCAGTGTTCCGGTGAAGGAGGTATGCCGTGCGTGTACCTTCTTTATCCAAAACGGCCCCAAGATCGAGAAGCGGCCATGCGCATAGCCATCATCGGCGGTGGCGCCTCAGGCCTGGTGGCTGCCATTGAGGCGGGGCGCGCCGGTGCCCAGGTGGAGATCCTCGAAGCGGCCGACCGGGTGGGCAAGCCTATTCTCGCTACGGGCAACGGGCGCTGCAATATCAGTAATGCTGACATTTTGGCGAAGGACTACAACCGGCCTGCCTTTGTGCAGAAGGCCATGAATATGTTGTGTCCTGAAGACGTCCACCTGTTCTTTGTCGATATGGGGCTACTGATGTATCAGGGGGATGAGGGGCGCATCTATCCGTATAGCGGCAGGGCTTCCACCGTAGTTGACCTTTTGCGGCTCTCGGCTGAGGAGGCTGGGGCGCGCGAGCGCTGCGGTTGCGAGGTGACTTGCGTGGTGTCGCGCAAGGGCGGCTGGGAGGTGTGCTTTAAAGACGGGCACGCTGAGGGCTTTGATGCTGTGATTGTGTGTGTAGGGGGTGCGCCGCCTCAGGGCTTGCTGCCCCAGGATGTGTCGCTTACGCCTGCGCGCCCGGCGCTCGCGGCTCTTCGGTGTGACACGCGGCCCATCAAGGGGCTTTCGGGCATCCGCGTGCGCGCCCGGCTCTATCTTGACCGCGATGCCCAGGAGCTGCGCGAGGCCTGGTTGGATGTGGTCGACCCTGTTCGCGAAGAGGTGAAAAGCGGACCTGAGGCCTATGGTGAGATCCTGTTCAGGGATTATGGGATTTCTGGCATTGCAGCCTTCGATATGTCGCGCTATGTCAAGCCGGGTCAGACCATCTATATTGATATGCTGCCCGATATGGATCCCCAGGAGAAAGTGGATTTCATCTATGACACGGCCATGGCGCACCCCACGCGCTCGGCTGTTCAGGTGATGGCAGGCATGCTTCCTGGGCCGGTGGCGCGAGCGGTGGTAAAGGCTTCTGGCCTCAATCCCGATGAGCCGATCGTCGCCGAGCAGGAGGCGGTGGTGCTGGCCATGGTCTCTGAGTCCTTCGGGCTGATGTACAAGGGCATTGCCGACCCTAAGCAAGCTCAGGTCAGGTGCGGGGGATATCGGCTTGACCAGTTCAGCGCGCAGACCATGGCGTGCCGGGCGCATCCGGGTTTGTACGTGTGCGGCGAGGCTTTGGATGTGGACGGGCGGTGCGGGGGCTACAACCTGCATTGGGCGTGGACAAGTGGTATTCTCGCCGGCCGCGCTGCAGCGTCGGGGTGCTGACGAAGTACCTCATTATTTCAGGAGTGCATGAAAGAGCCGAGGCTGTTTTGGCTCTTTTTTTTCGGCCTGGGGTCGGACCCGAGGTTAGGGGAGAGGCCTGAGGCCAAGACCCAGGGGCGGGGCCTTGGGCTGGGGCTGGGTGACGCGCGAAACCAAATCGAAAAGAGGGTTGAATGCTTGAGGTACGCAATCTGCGCCTGCCGCTTGATGCAGGGCTTGATGTGCAAGGAACAATTGCGCGCAAGGCCCTAGCCCGGGCGCTGGGGGTGCGCCCCGATGCTCTCGTTCGTGTGCGCCTGACCAAGCGCAGTGTGGATGCGCGCAAGAAGGGCGAGGTGCGCTTCGTCTGCTCCTTTGTTGTGGAGCTGGCCCCTGCAGACGAACGGCGCGCACTTGGTCGCAAACCTGCTGGTCCTGTACAGGTGAAGATGGCTGAGGTCGAGCGCGATCCCTTTGACCTGCTGAGTTTTGATGCCTCGCTTGACCCGAACCGCTTCGGCATGCTTTTGGATGAGCGGCCTTTGATAGTGGTGGGGGCAGGGCCTGCTGGTCTGATGTGCGCCTGGGCACTTGCGCGCTTTGGTGCCAAGCCCGTGGTGGTGGAGCGGGGTGATTTGGCACAGCCCCGCATGGAGGCCATCGAGGGTTTCAACGCAGGGGGCGCGCTCGACCCCGAGAGCAACATGCAGGTTGGCGAGGGCGGGGCGGGTTTGTTTTCGGATGGCAAACTCACAACCAACATCAAAAGCCCTCGCTGTAAGGACGTGCTGCGTATCCTCGTCCAGGCCGGTGCGCCGGATGAGATTTTGTGGCGGGCCAAGCCGCACCTGGGCACCGACAAGCTCGTGGGCATCGTGGAGAAGCTGCGCCATCAGATTGAGGAGCAGGGCGGCAGGATTCTACCGCGCACGCGCTTCGAGGGCTTCGTCTTTGATCAGGGCAAGCTTGTGGGTGTGCGGGTGCATGACAAGGAAGGTTTGCATCAGATTAAAACTGCGGCCTGTGTATTGGCTTGCGGGCACTCGGCGCGCGACACCTTCGAGGTCATGCGAGAGGCGAGTCTGGCCCTAGAGCGTAAGCCCTTTGCGGTAGGGGTGCGCATTGAGCATCCGCAGGCGCTCATCGATAGCGTGCAGTACGGACAGGCGGCGGGGCATCCGGCCTTGGGTGCAGCCGACTACAAGCTGGCGGTGCACCTGCCTGGGGGGCGCGGCGTGTACACCTTTTGCATGTGCCCTGGTGGAGAGGTGGTGTGCGCGGCCTCTGAGGAAGGTGGGCTGTGCGTAAACGGCATGAGCCGCTTTGCGCGTGATGGCGCCAACGCCAACGCGGGTCTGCTCGTGGGTATTGAACCTTCTGATCTGCCGGGCGATGACGTGCTTGCTGGGGTGGAACTGCAGCGCCGTCTCGAGCGGGCGGCCTTTGTGGCCGGTGGGAAGACGTATGCTGCTCCCGCCCAGCGGGTGGAGGACTTCCTTGCCTGCCGTGCTACAAGCGCTGAGCGCGGCGAGTTCAATGCGGTGCGACCCAGTCATCCACGTGGGGTGCGCTGGGGTAGCCTAGACGAGGTGCTGCCTGACTTTGTGGCCGAGTCCTTGCGTGAGGCTCTGCCTTTGCTCGATCGCCGTCTACCCGGCTTTGCTCTGCCCGATGCGGTGATGACGGCGGTGGAGGCGCGCAGTTCAAGCCCGGTGCGCATCCTGCGCGATAGCGTGACGCTTGAGGCTTCGTTTGTATCGGGTGCAATCTGCCGAGGCGTGTTTCCCTGCGGGGAGGGGGCGGGCTATGCCGGAGGTATCATGTCAGCTGCCGTGGATGGGTTGCGCGTGGCCGAGGCGGTGATGCGTCTGCTGAGTGGCCGCCAGGGATAGAGGTGGCGTGCGCACGCTCTGGCCTATAATGCCGCAAAACGACCACCCCGCTTTTTTATCATCGACGAGAAAGGCTCTGACATGAGTGTTCTCTTTCTTTCCTATCCCAAGTGTTCTACCTGCAGAAAGGCCAAGGCATGGCTTGATGCGCACGGGGTGGCCTATACCGAGCGCCATATAGTGGAGGACAACCCCACTGCTGAGGAGTTGGCACAGTGGCATCGGCGTAGTGGGCTGCCTCTGCGCCGCTTCTTCAATACGAGTGGCATGAAGTATCGTGAGCTAGGCATTAAGGCTAAGCTCGATGTGGGGATGACCGACGAGGAGAGCTATGTCCTGCTCGCCAGCGACGGCATGCTCGTGAAGCGGCCCCTCGTGGTGGGCGAGGACTTCGTGCTCACCGGCTTCAAAGAGGCCGATTGGGATCGGCTGCTGGGGTAGTCTTAGTCACGCAATTGAGGAGAATTCATGTCGCATTCTGCCATCACTCCAGGGCTTATTGTCGCTCTCAAAAATCTTGTGGGAGAGGGGGGCGTACTGCTTGACGAGCCTATGAGCAGGCATACCACCTTTCAGATTGGAGGGCCGGCGGATGTGCTCGTGCGCCCTCGCAGTGCTGAGCAGGCCGCTGCGGTGATGCGCGTCTGTCGCGATGCTCGGGCGCCTTTGGTGGCGGTGGGCAAGGGAAGTGATCTTTTGGTGGCCGACGCGGGCCTGCGCTGTGTGGTTTTGCAGATTCTGGACAATCTTGGTGCGGTGAGCATTGAGGGGAGGCGTCTGACGGTTCAAGCCGGGGCCACCAATGCCGAGGCGGCCGAGGCGGCCCTTGAGGCGGGTCTTGCTGGATTTGAGTTCGCCAGCGGCATTCCCGGCACGATTGGCGGTGCAGCAATTATGAATGCGGGGGCCTATGGTGGCGAGTTCAAGGACGTGTGCGTGGAGCTGGGTTGCGTCACGCCCGCAGGCGACCTGGTGCGGGTGAGTCGTGACCAAGCAGACTGGTCCTATCGACACTCGATGATGGGCGAGGCGGGCTATCTTGTGGTGGAGGCCGTATTGGAGCTTACTCCCGATGAGCCAGCCGCCATCAAGGCGCGGATGGATGAGCTGCGAGTGCGTCGTGAGGAAAAGCAGCCCCTTGAGCTGCCTAGTGCCGGATCTACCTTCAAGCGTCCCGAGGGCTATTTTGCGGGCAAACTCATCCAGGATGCCGGCCTGCGTGGTTATCGCGTGGGCGGGGCGCAGGTGTCCGAGAAACACACCGGGTTTGTGGTCAACATGGGTGGGGCCAGCGCGGCTGACGTGCGCCAGCTTATCGCCGAGGTGCAGCAGCGGGTGTATGAGCGCTTTGAGGTCAGGCTGGAACCCGAGGTGAAGATGTGGGGCTTTGAGGACGAAGAGTGCAGGTCGGCTGGGTAAAGAGCCTTCCGGGCACACGCGACCTCAGTCGGCGATGGAGCTGACTGAGGTGCTGTTCGCATCTCCTTCAATCAGTCTTGCGGCAGGTGGTTTGGTGGAGAGCCGTTGTATGATGCGCACGGCAACTGCTCCGCAGACTACACCCAGCACGGCTCCGGCGCAGACATCCGAGGGGTAGTGCACGCACAGATACAGGCGCGAAAAGGCAATCGCTATGGCCCCGGTGGCGGCCAGGGGCTTGATCCAGCGATGTGCGAAGGGTGTGAGGCACAGCACCGTGGCGGCTGCAAACGAGCTTGAGGTATGACCCGAGGGAAACGAGAAACTTTGCGGCAGGGCAATAAGCGAAGTGGCAAGTGAGGGGTCTTCTACAAAGGGGCGTGCCCGCCCAAAAACATGCTTGAGACCCAGGTCACCAATGACAAAGGCGAAGACAATCGCCACCACAATCGCAATTCCATAGATGCGGTGCTTTTTCATGGCGATGGTGGTGAGCGCGATGACGAACCAGATAAACCCCAGGTTGCCAAGGGTAGTCACAGATGCCATGATCGCGTCAAGTACGGGGGTGGAGAAGGTGTCGTGCAGTGCGTGCAAAATCGCCAGGTCGATATGCGTTATCTGATCAAACATAGGCGGCATTGTAGCAAAGGTGCCGCTTGCCGCTGCATCCCATCAATTCAGTCTCCAGCTCTTTGGTGCTGAAGAGTTTTCGTTTTTGTCGGACTTTATAGGCAAGGCGAAGGGCGGCGCAGGCTGGTCCGGCCGCCCTTCTTGTCTTAGGCCTGGTCGAGGGCCTGGGCCACGTCGGCGATGAGGTCTTCGGTGGCCTCGATGCCGCAGGACAGGCGTACCATGTCGGGTGCGATGTTGGCGGCGGCCAGTTCCTCGTCGGTCATCTGGCGGTGCGTGGTGGCCGCCGGGTGCAGGATGCAGGTTCGCGCGTCGGCCACGTGGGTGGCAATCTGGGCCACCTTGAGGCTCTTCATGAAGGCCTCGGCCGCCTCTCGTCCACCGGTAAAGCCAAAGCTCACCACGCCGCAGGTACCCTGGGGCATATACTTGCGGGCCAGATCGTAGCCCGCATCGCCCTCAAGGCCGGGATACTTCACAAAGCGTACCTTGGGATGCTCCTTCAAAAACTCAGCCATGGCCTGACCGTTTTTGACATGCTGAGGCATGCGCAGGTGCAGGCTTTCAAGCCCCAGGTTCAGGTAATAGGCGTTTTGGGGGCTTTGGATGCAGCCAAGGTCGCGCATGAGCTGCGTGGTGGCCTTGGTGATGAAGGCCCCACCCAGGCCAAACTGCTCGGTGTAGACAATGCCGTGGTAGGTCTCATCAGGGGTGGTCAGGCCGGGGAAGGTCTCGGCATGGGCGTTCCAGTCAAAGGTTCCGGCATCGACGATGGCCCCGCCCACCGCAGCGCCGTGGCCATCCATGTACTTGGTGGTTGAGTGCGTTACGATGTCGGCACCCCACTTAATCGGCCGGCAGTTGATGGGGGTGGGGAAGGTGTTGTCCACGATCAGCGGAACGCCATGGGCGTGGGCGACCTGCGCAAAGCGTTCGATATCCAGCACGTCGAGCGCGGGATTGGCGAGGGTTTCACCGAAGACGGCCTTAGTGTTGGGCTGAAACGCCGCTTCCAGTTCCTCGGTGGAGCAGTCAGGGGCTACAAAGGTGCTTTCGATACCCATGCGGCGCATGGTGTGAGCGATGAGGTTGTAGGTGCCACCGTAGATGGCCGAGCTTGACACCAGGTGGTCGCCCGCACTCATGATGTTGAACAGCGCGAAGAAGTTAGCCGCCTGCCCAGAGCTGGTGAGCATGGCAGCGCTGCCGCCTTCCAGCTCGGCGATTTTGGCGGCTACAAAATCGTTGGTGGGGTTTTGTAAGCGGGTGTAAAAATAGCCTGCGGCCTCTAGGTTGAAGAGCTTGGCCATCTGCTCGGAAGTGTCGTATTTCCAGGTGGTGGACTGGTAGATGGGTACCTGGCGAGGTTGGGAGTCGCCGGGGCGATATCCGCCCTGGACGCAGGTGGTGCCAATCTGTTCTGCCATGGGGCCTCCTTTGTTGACGTAGTGCCCGCGCCGCATGCGGCGGGCCTGAGGTGCGCGGGCCATTATACGGGTACTCCACCACGCAAAAGTGGTACACCCCCGAATGAACGCAAGGAGCGCACGGGCGGACACGCATTGCTCGGCGGGCTCCGTGACCAAGCTCAAGGAGGAGCTTGGTCGGGTTCGATACCGTCTGTTCTTCAATATCGCGTTCCTTTTGGTCCTACCTGGTGGTAATAACTTACGACCTGCGACAGATGTAGTGCGGATAAATTTGCACTAAGGACGCTTTCTTATGCTTGATTGCTCGGAAGTGCCTTGTACGAGTGAAGATGCCTCCGAGAGGCGTTTTAGAGCGGGCGCGACGAGGGCGGGGTGGGTGCCGTACAATGCCGACGTAATCTTGTGCGCACGGCCTGAAAGCCTTCGCGCCGCCGTTTCTACGCCAAGGAGGCCACATGCCTATTCGCATACCCGACGCGCTTCCCGCTACCGCTGTTTTGGAGGGCGAGAATATCTTCGTCATGACCGAGCATCGCGCCATGCATCAGGACATCCGTCCTTTGCGGGTGCTGCTGCTCAACCTCATGCCCACCAAAATCGTCACCGAGACGCAGATTATGCGCAAGCTCTCCAACACGCCGCTGCAGATTGAGGTGGAACTGCTGCGCATTGCCAGCCATGAGTCAAAACATGTGTCCGCTAGCCACCTGGAGACCTTCTATCGCACCTTCAAGGAGGTACGCGACCAGCGCTATGACGGCATGATCATCACCGGTGCCCCGGTGGAGATGATGGAGTTCGAGGAAGTTGACTACTGGCCTGAGCTGGAGGAGATCATGGATTGGACGCTCACGAACGTCCACAGCGTCTTTCATGTATGTTGGGGCGCGCAGGCAGCGCTTTACCATCACTATGGGGTGCCCAAGTACAATCTTGAGGAGAAGTGCTTCGGCGTGTTTGAAAACCGTCTGCTCAAGGCCTCCTCGCCGCTGGTACGCGGCTTCAATGACGTGTCGATGATGCCCCATTCGCGCCACTCCGAGACGCGTTATGAGGACATCGTGGCTAATCTGAAGCTTGAGGTGATTTCGTATTCGGATGACTGCGGGGTGTCCATCGCCAAGAGCACCGACTCCAAGCACTTTTTCGTGTTTGGACACCCCGAATACGATGGCGACACGCTCAAGCTGGAATACGAGCGCGACGTGGAGCGAGGCCTGAGCATCGGCGTGCCGCTCAACTACTATCCCAATAATGACCCCACGCGTCCGCCCCTTGTGTCATGGCGGGCAGAGGCGCAGCTGCTCTACACCAACTGGCTGAACTACTACGTCTACCAGACCACCCCTTACGACCTAGGGAGTCTGTAAGTTCGGGAAAGGGGGAGGCGATGCCCTTCTCGTATTGCTTTATTACACTGCTGTGCTAAAGTATGTCACCGCGAAGGCCCACCTGGCATACTGAAAGGCGCGCCCGCCAAGGGTGATGCCCCAGTCGTAAAGGAGATGCGCGTGATAGGAGCGACCCCGCGAGGGTTTCGTGATGTGCTGCCCGATGAGGCGGCCGAACGGGAGCGGATTGTGGCCCTGATGCAGGAGCGCTTTGCCGAGCGCGGCTATCTGCCGGTGGAAACACCCCTGTTCGAGCGCCATGAGCTGTTCTGGCGCGGCGCGCATCTGGATGAAATGCCTTTTCAGCTTTTTGACCAAACCGGTCAGCAGCTGGTGTTGCGCCCCGACCTCACCATGTCGGTGGCGCGGATGGTGTCCACTCGCTTTCGTCGCGAAGATGCTCCCTTTCGCCTGCGCTATGCCGCTCCGGTGGTGCGCGACCAGGTGCGCTCGGGCGATGCTCGCCAGTTTACCCAAGTGGGGGTGGAGCTGATTGGGGATGCGGCCGCCACGGCCGATGCCGAGCTTGTCACCCTTTTGGCCGATACGCTTGCGGCCCTCAAGATCACCCCGTGGCGTATCGCCTGCGGAGATGTGCGCATTCTCCAGACGCTTTTGGATGCCTGCGCCCCCGACGAGGCCTTCAAGGTGAGTGTATGCCGCTTCATTGACGACTCTGATCTGGTAGGTCTGGATGATTTTGTGGATCAGGCTCGCGCCTCAGGCCGCCTTTCTGCAAGCTTCGCCTCGGCTATCTCGTATCTGCCCCGCATCTTCGGCGGGCTTAAGGCCCTTGATGAGGTGGATGTTCTCATGGCCTCGGTGGGCCTGTCGTCAGAACTGACCGCGCCGTTGCGCACCCTGTTCGACGCGGTTCGCGCTGTCGGCTTTGAAGAGCATCTGGTGTGTGACTTCACTACCATGGCCGCCTTTGACTACTACACGGGCCTCGTGTTTAAGGCCTACGGGGGCGATATGGTGGATTCGCTCGCCTCGGGCGGGCGCTACGATTCGATTTTTGAGCGCCTGGGCTTTGAGCCGCTTTCAGCCGTGGGCCTGGCCTTTTCGCTGGAGCATTTGGAGCGGGCCTTGCGCGTGGTGGATTTCGGCGTGGGTGCAAGCACGCCTGCGGCCCCGGGGGAGCGCCCCCTGCGTATCGCTGTGCCCAAAGGCTCACTTTTTGCTGATGCGGTGGCGGCCTTAACGGCGGTGGGCTTGGACACCTCTGAGCTGCGCGACCCGGGTCGACGCCTGATTGTGCCTGCGGCCGATGGTCGTGTGGAGTACGTGATTGTGCGGCCCACGGATGCCCCAGCCTTTGTGGCCTTTGGTGGGGCTGACTGCGGCATGTGCGGGCGCGACTCGCTTATCGAGGCGGGTGTCAGGGTGATCCAGCTGGTTGACCTGGGATTTGGTGCCTGCCGCTTTGTGGTGGCCGAGCCTGCCCAGGCAGCTGGGAAGGCCGAGCGCGCCCACGCCTGGCGGGGCACCATCCGGGTGTGCACCAAGTATCCCAAGATCACCCGGGCCTATTACGAGCGTCTGGGTCAGCAGGTGGACATCATCCCCTTACATGGCAATATAGAACTGGGTCCCATCGTGGGCCTGTCCGATCGCATCGTGGACATTACCGCTACGGGAACCACGCTGCGCGAGAATGGCATGGTGGTGGTGGACGAGGTGTTGGCGTGCACGGCGCGCTTCTTTGCCAACCCGGCTGCCCTGCAAAACGATGACCGGGTGCGTGCGCTTGCTGCGCGCCTGTCTGCATACGCGAAAGGAGCGAACTAGATGAAGTTTGTGGAGCTTGCCCCCAACGAGACTCTGCGCGAGGACCAGCTGACCCGCAAGGGGGTGCTGCCGTCCTCCGTAATGCGCAGTGCCTCCGATATTGTGGCGATGGTGCGCGATAAGGGAGATGCGGCCCTGCGTGAGCTGAGCGCTGCCTACGACGGCGTGGAGGTGGAGGAGTTTCGCGTGCCCCAGGAGGAGCTTGACCGAGCGCCCAGCCTGGTGGATTCCCGCTTCATCGAAGCTCTTGAGCAGGCGGCGTACCAGATTCGCGAATTTCACGCCCGCGCACTGCATCAGTCGTGGTTTACCACCCGGCCCGACGGCACTATCCTGGGCGAAAAGATCACGCCGATGGATTCGGCTGGCATCTACGTGCCAGGCGGGCGGGCTCAGTATCCTTCCACGGTGCTCATGAATGCCGTGCCCGCCAAGGTGGCTGGCGTGCCGCGCATCGTCATGGTTACCCCACCTCAGAAAGATGCGCTTTCGCCTTATACACTTGCCGCAGCCAAGCTCGGAGGGGTGGATGAGGTCTATACGGTAGGGGGTGCCCAGGCCATTGCTGCTTTGGCCTACGGCACTGAGTCTATCCCCAAGGTGTCGGTGGTCACCGGCCCCGGCAATGCCTATGTAGCAGCTGCCAAGCGCCTGGTGAGCGGGGATGTAGCCATCGACATGGTGGCTGGCCCCTCCGAGGTGTGCGTGCTGGCCGATGCCACGGCCGATCCTCTGATTGTGGCCGCCGACCTCATGGCCCAGGCCGAGCATGATCCGCTGGCCACTAGCTACCTGGTGACCCTTGATATCGAGCTGGCCCGTGAGGTAGAGCGCTGCGTGGAAGAGCTTCTGAGTCAAAGCCCGCGCGAGCAGATTACGCGTTCCTCCCTCGATGACTGGGGCATGGTCGTCGTGGCCCGCAGTATGGAGCAGGCGATTGATGCTGTGAACCTGATTGCTCCCGAGCATCTTGAGCTGCATTGTAAGGAGGCTATGGGTTTGGTGGGCGCCATCAAGCATGCGGGTGCAATCTTTGTGGGAGCCTGGAGTTCTGAACCCTTGGGTGATTATGTGGCTGGGCCCAATCACACCCTACCCACGGGCGGTACCGCCGTGCACTCAAGCCCGCTTTCGGTGGATGACTTTCTCAAAAAATCCTCGGTGGTGTGCTACACGTCTCAGGGCCTGCAAAACGATGCTGATGCTGCCCAGACTATGGCCCAGGCAGAAGGTTTGTGGGCGCATGCACTCTCGGTGGGCCTGCGTCGGCGTTTAGCTGAGGCTGGCACGGAAGTTTTTGGCGAAGACCGTTCCTGTGCGCGTGAGGCTAGCTCGATTGCTTGGCCTATTACGCTTGACGAACCTCAGAAGGTCTAGGACATGGCCGAGCTTTCCGCGCGCATGAAGGGGCTGGTTCAGCCTCATCTCTCCGGCATCACGCCCTACGATCCGGCCTTTGCGCCCTGCGACATCAACCTCTCGGCCAACGAGAATACCTATCCTCTGCCCCCGGGGGTGCGCGAGGCCATCGACAGGGCCTTGGCTGACACCCCGCTCAATCGCTATCCCGACCCCATGGCTGATGAGCTGCGCGATGAGCTGGCCGCCTGGCAGGGCGTGAGGCGCACTTCCTTGTGTGTGGGCAACGGGGGCGATGAGCTGCTCTATAACTTTTTGCTGGCCTTTGGCGGGCCGGGGCGTACGCTTCTGACCTGCCCTCCCGATTTCAGCGAGTATGCCTTTTTCGCCGCGCTGACCCAGACCCACCTGGAATGCGTCTGGCGCAATCAGGAGAGCTATACGCCCCCAGCCGATGTCCTGTGTGAGGCTGCGGCCACAGCCAACCTGGTGATTCTGGGTTCTCCCAACAATCCTACGGGTGATGTGGCCCCGCTTTCCTTGGTGCGTAGGTTGTGCGAGACCTGCCCTGGCCTGGTGATGATTGATGAGGCCTACGGCGAGTTCGCCGATGCCGAACAAAGCGCCGCAGCGCTTCTGGATAAATTCGATAACCTCGTAATCTTGCACACGCTTTCCAAGGCCTTTGGCGGGGCGGGTATACGCTGCGGGTATGTGCTGGCCGCACCCGATGTGATAGAGGTGTTGGGGGCCATTCGCCAGATCTATTCGGTGAACGTGCTGACGCAGGCCGCAGCCCTCACTGCCGTGCGCTACCGCAAGGCCTTCGTCCCTCAAATCAAGCAGATAGGTGCCGAGCGTGCCCGTCTGCACGAGGGGCTTGCTGATCTGTGTCGCATCCATGAGGATCGGGGTGCGCGGGTGTGGGCCGGACAGGGAAACTTCCTTTTGATTCGCCTCCCTCAGGCGGGTGAGGTGCGAAGGCGGCTGCGCGACGAGCACTCCATTCTCGTGCGCGATTTCTCCCGTGCACCTGGTTTGGAGGGCTGCTTGCGTATCACCATCGGTACGCCGAAGGAAAACGATGCAGTGATGACAGCGCTCACGCAGGTCATGGCTGGGGTATAATCGCGACCTATATGTTGGGAAGTGGATTTCAGAGAAGGGAAGGTATTGCACGTTGGATATGTGGCAGGAGCAGCGCGAGATGAGTGTCTCGCGCGTTACTGATGAGACAAACATACGCGTCACGCTGAACCTCGAAGGCGGCAACCAGGAAGTGGTTACCGGTCTTGGATTTTTCGACCACATGATTAAGGCCTTTGCCCGCCATGGCGGCTTTGGGGTGGATGTCTACGCAAAGGGCGACCTTGAGGTGGATGCTCACCACACTGTGGAGGACGTGGGTATCGTGTTGGGTCAGGCCTTTGCCCTTGCCCTGGGCGACAAGGCGGGCATCCATCGCTATGGACAGGCCATCATTCCCATGGATGAGGCCCTGGTGATGGCTGTGGTGGATATTTCTGGGCGTGGTCAGGCCTACTACGACGTGCCCATTACCGTTGAGCGCGTGGGCGAGTTTGACACTCAGCTGGTCAAGGAGTTCTTCCTTGCCTTTGCCCGTGAGGCTCATATCACCTTACATGTGCGGCTCTTGAGTGGCGAAAACGCTCACCACATCATTGAGGCCGTGTTCAAGGCCTGTGCGCATGCTCTGAAGCAGGCCGTCAACGTGGATGTTAAGGGTGGCGAGGTACCCTCTACTAAGGGAGTCTTGTAGGGGTTATGGCGTGCAGCCCTGCCATCGCAGTCATTGACTATCACAAGGGAAACCTTTCGAGCGTCGCCCGTGGTCTTGAACGGGCGGGCGCTCGAGCCTTTATCACCGACGACCCACGCCGGATACGGAGGGCTGATGCTATCGTGTTGCCGGGCGTGGGTTCGTTTTTTGATGCGGCTGTGTTTATGGCCCAGTCGGGTCAGGGTGCTGCGGTGCTTGAGACCCTCAGTTCGGGGCACACTCCGTTTTTGGGTATCTGCCTAGGGCTTCAGCTGCTCTTTGAGAGAGGAAGCGAAGGGATTGAGCCTGCTGCTTCCCTGCATGAGGTCTCCGATGAGTATGGGAGTGGTTTGAGGCTTGGTCAGGTCTTTGAGGTCAAAAACCAGCGCTGGGTGCGCGGGTTGGGCCTGCTAGAGGGTTCGTGCACGGAGCTGACATCGCAGCGTCTTAAAGTGCCGCATGTGGGCTGGGATCAGCTACACCGCACGATGTCTCGCGCCTGTCCGCTCCTTGAAGGGGTGGACGAAGGTGCAAACCTGTATTTCACCCATTCCTATGCCTTGGATACTGACGTGCAGGCGCAGGTGGTGGCGGCACAGACCTTCTATACCCGCGCCTTTGCCTCGGTGGTGTGGCGCGATAATCTGTACGGTTGCCAGTTTCATCCCGAAAAATCCTCCGCCCATGGGCTTGTAATCCTGCGCAATTTTGTGCGCATCGCGGCTGGCGAAGGGGGCGACCCATCATGATCGTATTTCCTGCTCTTGATTTGATTGCCGGTAAGGTAGTGCGTCTTGAGCGTGGCGAGCGCTCCCGCATGACGGTATATGCGGATGATCCCGCTGCCATGGCGCGCTCCTTTGTAGACCAGGGGGCCTCCTGGGTTCACGTGGTGGATCTGTCTGCCGCCTTCGAGGAGGATGCTGTGGCGCGGCGCGCCAACGCAGCGGCGATTGAGGCAATCTGTGCGGTGAAGGGCCTGTCGGTGGACGTGGGGGGCGGCGTGCGCTCGCTTGCGCGTATCGAGGAGCTTGCGGCCCTGGGCTGCGCGCGCATCGCGCTTGGTACGGCGCTGGTGCGCGATCCTGACTTCGCTCGTGAGGCTGCGCGCCGCTTTGGATCGCTTCTCAGTGCTGATGTGGCGGCTCGCGATGGGCAGGTGAAAATCAACGGCTGGCGCGAAGGTGTTTCCCGCAGCCTCGCTGAGGTCCTTGGTGAGCTTACGAACTGGGGTTTTCGCCATCTGGTGTTCACCGACATCGCCCGCGATGGCATGCAGACGGGTATTGATGCGGCGGCCTATCGCGAGATTGCGGTCTTGGCTGGTTTTCCGGTGGTGGCCTCCGGCGGCATCGCTTCGCTTGACGATTTGCGGGCGCTTGCGGCCCTGGGGCCTCAGGCGGTGGAGGGTGCCATCTGTGGGCGGGCGCTGTACGAGGGT
This sequence comes from uncultured Slackia sp., assembly GCA_964438035.1. Taxonomy (GTDB): domain Bacteria; phylum Actinomycetota; class Coriobacteriia; order Coriobacteriales; family Eggerthellaceae; genus Slackia. The sequence continues at coordinate 33,240 of CAYTIS010000001.1, read as the reverse complement.
ACGTTTACTCTCACCGAGGCGCTGGCGGCGGCTTGTGACGCTTCGAGCGAGAGCTGAAAGGAGCGCCATGCTCACCAAACGGGTGATTCCATGCCTGGACGTGAAGGACGGGCGCGTGGTCAAGGGTGTGAACTTCACAGGCCTGCGCGATGCCGGTGACCCCGTGGAGCTGGCCTTGGCCTACGATCACGAAGGTGCTGATGAGGTGGTGTTTTTGGACATCACCGCCACAAGCGACGAGCGTGCCACCACGATTGAGATGGCCGCTCATGCTGCCTCTGAGCTGGCGATTCCCTATACGGTGGGCGGCGGCTTTCGCGATCTTGAGGGGATGCGGCGCATGGTGGCGGCGGGTGCTGATAAGGTGTCGCTTAACTCCGCTGCGGTCAAAGACCCCTCCCTCATCACACGGGCAGCGGCCGCCTTTGGCAGTCAGGCCGTCGTCTGTGCTATTGATGCCAAGCGCGTGGGCACCTCCGGAAAGCCTGCAGCGGATCGCTGGGAGGTGTATGTGGCCGGAGGGCGCGTGGCTACGGGACTTGATGCCGTGGCGTGGGCTCAGGAGGCGGCCCGGCGCGGGGCGGGCGAAATTCTCCTCACGAGCATGGATCGTGACGGTACCCAGGAGGGCTTTGATGTGGCCCTTACCCGGGCGGTGGCACGTGCGGTACCCATTCCCGTGATCGCCTCGGGGGGCGTGGGCACGCTTGACCACTTCGCCGAAGGGGTGATTGAGGGTGAGGCCGACGCGGTGCTGGCGGCGAGCGTGTTTCATTTTGGTACCTTCTCCATCCGCCAGGTCAAAGAGCATATGGCCGCCCAGGGCATCCCCGTGCGTCTGGACTGCTAGGAAGGGGTGTGCATGTCCGCTCACGAAGCTGCTCTGCTAGGGGTCAATCTTAGCTTTGATGAGCGGGGTCTCATCCCCGCCATCGTCCAGCAGCATGACACCGGTGAGGTGCTGATGATGGCATGGATGAATGCTCAGTCGCTTGCTCTGACGCTTGAGACGCGCAGTACCTGGTTTTGGTCGCGCTCGCGCCAGGAGCTGTGGAATAAGGGTGCTACCAGCGGAAATGTGCAGAAGGTGGTGTCGGTGACAGCCGATTGTGACCGCGATTGCCTGCTGGTGAAGGTGGATTCGCCCGGGCCCGCCTGTCATACGGGTGCACGCAGCTGCTTTTTCGAGGCTTTGGAAGGAGGGTGTCGTGGGAGAGAGGACGCCTCATGTGGTTCCCGGTGATATCGGAGCGACCCTCACCAATCTTGCTGAGGTGATTGCTGCACGGCGCGATGCGAACCCGCAGGAGAGTTACACGGCGCACCTGCTTCACGGGCCTGCCGACTATGCGCTCAAAAAGGTGATGGAAGAGGCCTGTGAAGTGGCCTTTGCCTGCAAGGATGACGACCACGACCACATCCGCTACGAGGCGGCCGACCTGCTCTATCACCTGCTTGTGGTATGCGAGCGCTACGGCGTGAGCATCGAGGAGCTGGCCGGGGAGCTTGATGCTCGCAGGCGCTGATCAGTCCTCACGCGATGGGGACGCTGCGCCAGCCGCCTTGGACGGTGGGTACATCAATGCTTGTGTAGCCGACGCGGGCCGCGTACGCGCAGGCTTCGGCGATGGCATGACCCACGTGCGCGGCCTTGTGTGCGTCTGAGCCCACGGTGATGGGCACGCCGGCTTCGCAGAAGCGGCGCAGCAGTCCCTCTTCGGGATAACAATCCCCCAGGTTTTTGCGCAGAGCTGCCGTGGATACTTCCACATGCACCCCGGCTTTCCGTGCGGCCTGGGCCATACGGTTCCACAGGGGTTCAAGCGGGATGGTGGGCGTGTAGCCAGCTGGGCCCATGAGGCGCACCAGGTCAGGGTGGGCCATCGAATCAAAGGCGGAGCTGGAACAGGCGGTGCACCAGGCTTCCACGTAGCGCTCCCACACGCCGTTGGCGCCCCACATCTCCCAGGCGCGCATGTCTTCGCTCCAATCAATCGCGAATTCGTCCAGGTAATGCACTGATCCCAGCAGGAAGGTGGCCTCTGCACGCACGGCGGCGATGTCGGCTTCGCAGCCGGGGTACCAGTCGGCTTCAAAGCCATAGATGATATCGAGGGTAGGAAAGGCTTCGCGCAGCTGGGAGATTTCGGCGGCGTAGCTGGCGATGCTCGCCTCGTCGATGGCGCAGTCCATGTAGGCGGGGTGGGCCAAATGGTCAGTGCAGGCGATGAGACTGAGCCCGGCTTGGACGGCGGCGACCATATTCTCCCTCAAGGTGGACGCGCCGTCGGAATAGACGGTGTGGGTGTGGCAATCGACGAGTTCCATACTGATCCTTTGGAGAAAAGTTTGGGTGGGCAGCATCCGGTGGCTTGCCGGGGTGGACAGGTGCACCACCGTGTCATTGACGCAGCCGCCGCCGAAGGGCACGTGGGTTAAGAAGTGCTCCTCCAGGGCCGCAGAGCGGGTAAACAGATAGAGGGCTAGTGGCTTGGGCCGCGCCTTGACAAAGGCTTCGGCCTCATCGATTCGCTCGTAGGTAATGATGGGTAGCACGGGCCCGAAAATCTCTTCGCCTGATAGATACGGCAGTACGCCTTGTGAAAGGGATTCATAGGCGGCTCATTTCTTCATGTGGGCAGGACGGAAGCAAGCGGCGAGGCGGGTGAGACGGGCGAGTGCCGGGGTGGCGCGCCGAGCCCGATTCGCGCAAGCGGGTGCCAGTCTAGCAAATCGGGATTTGGTGCTGGGGGGTTTATAATCCCGCCTTGTCGCACACGGAGGCGCCTGCGCTGGGATATGTGCCTACAGCGGGCCTTTGGTGCACGGGAAAAAAGAGAGAGGATGCATTCGTGGCGTTTGTGCTGGGGTGTGAGGATGCCTATCTGGAATATCCGACCAAAACGGTGCTTGATGGTGTGACGCTAGGCGTTCACGAGGGAGACCGCATTGGCATCGTGGGGCGCAACGGCGATGGCAAGTCTACGCTTTTGCGTGTGCTTGCGGGCGAAGCCGACCTTGATGCGGGCCTGGTGCGCCGCACGCGCAACCTGCGCATGGGGGTGCTGGGCCAGGCTGATGTGCTGTGCGATGACGACACGGTGGAGCGCGCCGTGGTGGGTGACATGCCTTCCTATGTCTGGGCGGGTGACGCAAGGATTCGAGAGATTATCGCTGCGCTTATGGCCGATATTCCCTGGGATGCTTGTGTGGGCTCACTCTCGGGTGGCCAGCGCCGCCGTACCGACTTGGCGCGCCTGCTCATCGGCGATTGGGACGTGCTTATGCTTGACGAGCCTACTAATCACCTGGATATACGTGCCATCGCCTGGCTGGCCAGCCACCTGCGTGGGCGCTGGGGGCGCGGCCAGGGCGTGCTGCTCGTGGTAACGCATGATCGCTGGTTTCTCGATGAGGTGGCCACCAGCATGTGGGAGGTTCATGACGGCCAGGTGGATCCCTTTGAGGGCGGTTACTCAGCCTATGTGCTTCAGCGGGTGGAGCGCGAGCGGGTGGCCCAGGTGGCGGAGCGTCGCCGCAAGAGCCTGGCGCGCAAGGAGCTGGCCTGGCTTTCTCGCGGGGCCAGGGCGCGTTCAACCAAGCCGAAGTTTCATATGGCTCGCGCCATTGAACTGATTGAGGGAGAGCCACCACTGCGCAATCCCCTGGAACTGCGTGCCACGGCCATGCAGCGTTTGGGTAAGCGCGTGGTGGAGCTGGTTGAGGTGAGCGAGACCGTGGGCGGGCGCACCATCCTTGACCACATCGACTGGACGATTGGCCCAGGGGATCGCTACGGCATCCTGGGCGAAAACGGTGCGGGCAAAACCACCCTGCTTGAGATTATTCAAGGTGCGCTTGCGCCCACGGCGGGCAGCGTGCGCATCGGCAAGACGGTGAAGTTCGCCGTGCTCTCCCAGCGCCTCGATGAACTTGAGGCTTTGGCAGCAGACCGTGTGACCGAGGTGCTGGCGCGTCATCGCACCCGCGTGGTGGTAGATGGTAAGGAAACCACCTCCGCCAAGCTCCTGGAGCGCCTGGGTTTTTCGCCTAAGCACCTGTATTCGCGGGTGTGTGATCTTTCGGGTGGGCAGAAGCGCCGCTTGCAGCTTTTACTTATCTTGCTGGACGAACCCAACGTACTCATCCTTGACGAGCCCGGCAATGACCTGGACACCGATATGCTCGCCGTGTTGGAAGACCTGCTTGACAGCTGGGCAGGCACGCTCGTGATGGTGACACACGATCGCTATCTCATGGAGCGCGTGACCGACGACCAGTTTGCCCTCATCGATGGTTGTCTGCGCCACGTACCGCGCGGGGTGGATGAGTACCTGGAGCTGCTTGACGAGCGCGATGCCGGCGCGCGCAGCTTTGCCGAGGTTACAGGACAGGCAAGGGCTGGAAGTGAGGGGCCGGGCGCGCCGACTTACGTGGCCGTTCCTACCAGCGACACCCTGCAGCTTTCCAATGCAGAGCTGCGTGAGTTGAAGAAGCGTCGGGGCGGGCTCGAAAAGCGCATCGCGACTGCAGGTGCGCGTGTGCAGAACAAGCAGGCCCAGATGGAGGCGGCCGACCCCACTGATTTTGTGGCCTTGGCTCAGCTGCAAACCGAGTTGGACGAGTTAAAAGCAGCCAAGGAGGCTCTCGAAGATGAGTGGCTTGAGGTGGCCGACGCTCTGGGCGAGCTGTAGAATTTGGCAGCTTCGTCCCTACAAACGTTCCCTCCAGTGCCAGGTGCCGCTCCTATAGCGCCGCTTCAAGGGGTGCGCTCACGCTCACGTCTTCCCTGCCGCAGAACAGCTCGGTGAGCCGGGCGAGCAGGGCTTCCTCGCTACCCTCGCGCATGCGCACCACCAGGCTTACGTCTTCAGCGTAGCGGGTATCCAGTACCTTTGCGCCGCATTCGCCTGCCGCCCGTGCGGTCTGCTCGTAGAGGGCATAAGGCGCGCGGATGCGAATGTCCACACAGCGGCAGATTTCGATGAGGGTTGCCGCAGCGATGGCGGCCTGGGTTGCCTGGGTGTAGGCGCGCACCAGCCCGCCGGTTCCCAGCAGTACTCCGCCGAAATAGCGGGTCACCACGCAGGCCACATCGGTCAGCCCGGCGTGCTGGAGGGCTTCCAGGGTGGGAAGCCCGGCGGTTTTGGCCGGCTCGCCATCGTCGGAGTAGCGTACCCGTCCCGCCGCACCCGCTCCGCCTGCACGCACGATATAGGCGTAGACGTTGTGGCGGGCCAGACGGTTGGCAGCGCGGACCTCTTCGAGAAAGGCAAGGGCCGCCTCCTCGGTGGCAACCGGGGCAAGACTGGCAATGAAACGGCTCTTCTTTTCTTCGATCTGAGCCTGGACGCGGGCTTCTATGGTGGTGTAGGTATCCATGGCCCGCCACTATAGCAGAGGGAAGAGGTGCTGGAGCGCTGCCGCATTATGGCTGGTGTCGACTGTCATAGCGTGCAGTCCTGTGCATCGTGGTACCATACCGCTCGTTTATGCGAGGTCGCGCCGTGGCGCGAGTGAGTACCGATCAGAGGGGGTTCGCCATGCCCAACGAAGGAAGCTTCGAGGCCAGTCTCAAGCGCAGCGACGCCATCCGCGCCGATATATCCAACAACCCTGGCCGCTACCGTATGCTCACGGGCGATCGCCCCACCGGGCGGCTCCATCTGGGGCATTATTTTGGCAGCATCCTCAACCGCGTGCAGATGCAGGAGGCGGGCATTGAGTGTTTGGTGCTCATTGCGGACTACCAGGTCATCACCGACCGCGACACCACCGAACACATTCAGGACAACGTCTACAACATGGTGATGGATTACATCGCAGCCGGCATTGACCCCGCCAAAACCATCATCTACACGCATTCCGCCGTACCGGCCTGCAACCAGCTTATGCTCCCGTTTTTGAGCGTGGTAAGCGAAGCGGAGCTCCAGCGCAATCCCACGGTTAAGGCCGAGATGGAGGCCAGTGGCCATGAGCTGACGGGCCTGCTGCTTACCTATCCGGTGCACCAAGCCTGCGACATCTTGTTTTGCAAGGCCAATATCGTACCTGTGGGCAAAGATCAGCTGCCCCATATCGAGATTACGCGCCAGATTGCGCGGCGTTTTAACAACCGCTATGGCAAGGTCTTTCCCGAGCCCGATGCGATTCTTTCCGACGCCATCGAGATTCCGGGGCTTGATGGGCGCAAGATGTCCAAGAGCTACGGTAATTCCATCATGCTCGGTGCCAGCGAGGAGGAAACGGCCAAGCTCATCAAAAAGAGCCAGACCGATTCCGAGCGCCGCATCACCTTTGACAGGGAGGGGCGCCCCGGTGTGTCAGCCCTGCTTACCACGGCAGCGCTGTGCACGGGGCGCAGCGAGCAAGACATTGCCGAAGAGATCGGTGAGGGGGGCGCTGGTGCGCTCAAGAAGTACGTGACCGAGAGCGTGAATGAGTTTTTAGCCCCGCATCGCGAGCGCAGGCGCACCCTTGAGCGGGATCTTGACTATATCAAAGACGTGCTGCACGAGGGCAATAAGCGTGCCAATAAGATTGCCGAGGCAACCCTCAACGAGGTTCGTGAGGCCATGGGGATGGTGTATGAGGAGCAGCATGAGGGCACTTATCCAGCGCGTTGAGCGAGCACGCGTCAGCGTGGATGGCGAGGTGAGTGGCAGCATTGGTAAGGGGCTGCTGGTACTCTTAGGCGTGGGAAAAAACGACGGCGAAGCGCAGGCCCACAGGCTCTGGTCAAAGATTGCGAACATGCGCATCTTTGAGGATGGGGCGGGCAAGACCAACCTAAGCCTTGCAGAGGTGGGCGGTGAGGTGCTGGTGGTGAGCCAGTTTACGCTCTACGCCAGCTGCAAGAAGGGCAATCGTCCCTCCTTTACCGAGGCGGGCGCACCCGATGTGGCCGAACAGCTCTATGAGTATTTCACCGCGCTGGTGCGTGCGGATTTAGGGCGGGTGCAGACGGGTGTCTTCGGAGCGATGATGCAGGTGGAGCTGGTCAATGACGGTCCCTTTACCATCTGGTTGGACACCGAGAATCTTTAGGCTACGTGAGCGCCGCTTCTGGAGCGCTTGGTAATCTGTGCTAGGCTTCTTCCGACTCCGCCTTTGTGGCCCGAGCTTGGTTTTCCTGCGGGTTTTTACCGAGGGTGGGAATGCGCACGATGAGAAGCCACAGCAGGAACAAGGCCACCGCACCGAGAATCCCCCACACGAGCGGGCGTTGGACAAAATACGCACTTAATCCCATGACAGCGTAGGAGATGATAAGGATGCGAACCTTGGTGCCCAGGGAGATGCCGCCCTGCTCCAAAAACGGCAGAACATAGGCCTGATATGCCTTGGTTTTGCGGAGCCATGCGTGGTACTTTGGCGAGCTTTTGGCGAAGAGGAAGGCGGCCAGCAGCAAAAACGGCGTGGTGGGCAGCACGGGAAGGAATACGCCTAGTACGCCCAGGCCGGTGGAGAGCCAGGCGAGCACAAAGAACAAGAGCTTTTTCATATGAGTCCTTTCGATAGGCGCGGGCGGTCACATCTTCCTTCATCGGCGATGCTACCAAGCTCTGCGGGGCTGCCAATTACATACCGAGGCGTATTGTAAGCATTCTGTGTAACCCTAGGCTATCTTCTTCAAAATTTTGGACATATCATTTCGTCCCTTCTTTTCGAAGCTTTGCCGCTCTTTGGAAACTCGGGCGCCGTCGTGCTTATTGTGCTGCGCGATAATGCCGGGGATACGCCCCTTGCGGGGACGGGTCTTGAGAAGGGATGCGCCATGCTCGACGAAGTCCACGTACATAACGTCGCCCTGATTCGCGACGCGACCTTTGCCCCCACCAGCGGCTTGACCGTGATTACCGGTGAGAGTGGGGCGGGTAAGACGGCGCTTTTGGAGGCCTTGAAGCTGCTGGTTGGCGAGCGGGCCGACTCGGCCACGGTGCGCGAGGGGGCGACCTTTGCCCTGGTGGAAGGCCGCTTTTTTCTCGATGTGCCTGAGGATGGCGCTGCGGTAGCTTTGGATGCTATAGAGGGGAGCACCGCAGCTGCGCCAGATGGGGATGAGTCAAGTGAGCAGGCTTTCTTAGCTGACTCGTCCGCGCCGGCTGATGCCTGTGTGGTGCGCCGTCGGGTAGGTGCCGATGGGCGTAGTCGCGTGAATATCGATGGGGCGATGGCCACGGTAAGCCAGCTGGCCTCTACGGTGGGCAGCAGCGTGGATTTGTGCGGTCAGCATGAACATCAGCATCTCCTTAAGGTGACCCGTCATGCCGCACTTCTCGATGCCTGGGCGGGAGCGGTGGTTCAGGTTCCCCTCAAGGCCTATCGTACGGCGCTTGTAGCGGCTCTTGAGGCTGAGCGTGAGTTGGCGCGCGTGCAGCAGGCCGCCCAGGCCTCCTCCGAACAGCTTTCCCAGGCCCGCTTCGTGCTCGCCCAGATTGACGAGGCCCGGCCTTCCCAAGAGGAATACGATCAAATCATGCGCGACCTTCCCCGGGTGGAAAATGCTGAGGCTTTGGCTCAGGCAGCTCAGGCAGCTCATGCAGCCCTCTCGCGCGAGGGCGGGGCGGTGGATGCCACCCATGCGGCAATCCGCGCTCTTGAACAGGCCGCACGTATTGATTCCGGGCTTTCCGGTGTGGTGGAGGCTCTGACCGACGCAAGCTACGCCCTGGAGGATGCTGCTCGCGACGTACGTGTCTATCGCGAGGGTATCGAGCATGACCCGGCCGCTCTGGAGCGGATGCAGGAACGGGCGGGCACGCTCCAGGGTCTTATGCGCACCTACGGTCCGCGCATGCATGACGTGCTGGCTCGTCGGGAAGAGGCCGCGCGCACGGTGGCGGCGGTGGATGATGCTGCCAATTTGGTGGCCCGCGCCCAGGCCGCCCTTGACGCAGCCGAGGCCGAGCTGGCCGCGCGCGCCCAGGCCCTTGATGAGGCTCGCGCCCAGGCCGCGCCCCGCTTTGCCGAAGCGGTGAACCGAGGGCTTGCTCGCCTTGAGATGGGTACGGCCGAGCTGGTGTGCACGCTTGAGGCCCTGCCCCGTCCGCAGTGGACGCGCACAGGTCCTTCGAAGGTGGAATTTCTATATCGTCCGGCCGAGGGTATGACTGCTCGGCCTCTGGCGCGCATTGCCTCCGGTGGCGAAATGAGTCGCGTGATGCTGGCGTGTAAGGTGGCCTTAGGGTCGGCTGACCCCAGCAGCACGCTCGTGTTTGACGAGGTAGATGCTGGGGTGGGCGGCTCGGCGGCCCGCGCGCTGGCGGCGGTGCTTGTCGATTTGGCTGCCACGCATCAGGTGATTGTGGTGACGCATCTAGCCCAGGTGGCGGTGTTTGGCGAGGCTCACTATCTGGTTCGCAAGATTGACGGCCGCGATGGACTGCCCGAGACCGAGCTGGCCCTCATTGAGGGCGACGAGCGCGTGGCCGAGGTGGCACGCATGCTCTCAGGCGACGCGCGCCAGGCCTCCAAGGCTCATGCTGCGGAGATGCTTACAGCTGCCCGCACCGAGCGCGAGCGCATCCAGGGGTGTAGCGGGCAGGATAGATGAACAAACGGAGACATGTTCATTTTTGTACAAAATGTTGTACAAAATGCGGATATGAGGGAGCGGAGGGTCGGCCGCAGATGTTGAGCCCGGCGCATGGCGTGGAAACTGCCTACCTTCTTACTTCTCGCTCAGCAGGGGCGTGAGCGGGCCGTTGGCTAGGATGGTGACCTGGCGGGTGGCGCGCGACACGGCGGTGTAGAGGCGTCGGCGTGCCAGGTCGCTTCCGTTATAGACGCGGGCGCTGGCATCGGGAATGATCACATGGTCGAATTCCAGGCCCTTGGCAAGTGGCAGGGTGATGACGAAGGCTCCGGTTTCAGGGATGGCATGCGCTCCGTCCACCAAAGGCACTGCTCCATTGAGCAGCTCCACCAGCTTGGCCGCCTCTTGCTTCCAGGGGGCGATAATCGCCGTCAGATCCTCGCGGCCCCGTGCCTCATCCACGGCCTCGCATACAGCGGCACGCCAGGCCTTCTCATGGGGGCAGGCTAAAATCTTTGGCGACTTATCATCACGCTGAATCGAGCGCACGTGCACGCGGTCATCGGGTGGCATCAGGCGCGTGAATAAGGCCGTGATGGCGGGGGCTGAGCGATAACTGGTCATGAGGCGGCACTCGTCCACTGGTCCGCGCAGGGCCTCAAAGGTGGCGCGCACCTCGGCGAAGGAGGCTGTGCGCTCTTTGATGGCCTGGTTCTCATCGCCTAAGAGCAAAAAGTGTGCACGACGGAAGTAGCGGGCCAGTACCGCCAGTTGGGCGCAGGTGTAGTCCTGTACTTCGTCAACCATCACGTATTTCACTGAGGGCTCACCCATATTGGTGAGCGCCATTTTGAGGAAGAGCCAGGAGACAGGCGTGAGGCTTGTGGCCCCGGTCAGGCGCATGCCGATGCGGTCGATGCGCAGCCATTCGTCAGCCTGAACTGCCGCAAAGGCATCGGCGTGGCGCTGCATGAGGTAGGTGAGGGCCAGCGCACGCGCCTCTGTGTCGGTCTGGGGCGCAATCGGCTCACCAAAGATTTGTACCTGTGTGGCGGTGGGAAGGTCGAGAATTTCAGCCTGTGTGGCCTCGGTTGCGGCCAGTTGTTTGATGCGGGCGGTGAGGCGCTCCTCAAGCTCTTCGCGCATGAGGGCTGCAAGGCGCGGGCCGGCGGGCACGCGCGGGAACAGCGCGGCAACCCGGGCCACCTGCGCCGCTGAGATGAGTACCACCCCGTCGCTTTCGATGTCTTTGAAGTCGCGGGGTTCAAGTTTCACCTCATCAATGCGTCGCTCAAGCTCAAGCAGATCGTCCAGTGGCACATCAAGGCTGCCGCCCAAGCCCTTGGGCAGGCACTGTGCAGCAAATTCATTCCAGGTGATGGTGCGGGGGTTTTGTTCCCCCATATCGGGCAGCACGGTGTCGATGTAGCGACGAAATACCGGGTTGGGCGTAACGAGCACCACCTCGCGGGGATCAAGGTCGTCACGGCGGCGGTAAAAGAGGTAGGCAATCCGCTGCAAGAGCACGCTTGTCTTGCCCGAGCCCGCGATGCCTGACACCAGCAGCACGGGCACGTCTTCATGGCGCACTACCAGGTTCTGCTCCTTTTGGATAGTGGCGGTGATAGCCTGCATGTGTCCGTCGCGCTGGCGCGACAGCGATGCCAACAGAAGTGAGTCTTGAATGGCCACGTCGGTGTCGAAATAGGCGTTGAGGGTGGCACCTTCGATGTCAAACTGGCGGCGCAGCTGCATGTCAACGCGGATCTGGCGCCCGTTGGCGTGGTAGCTGGTGGGGCCTAGATCCTGGTTATAGTAGGTTTCGGCCACGGGGCTGCGCCAGTCCACGACAAGCCTGCGGTAGTGCTCATCGGAGGCCCCGGCCGCGCCGATGTAGATTTCCTTGGGCGACTCACCCTCCTTGAACTGAAGAACCACCTTGGCGAAGTAGGGCTGGGTAAGCAGGAGTCGCGCGTCAGCCAGGCGGCGAACGTTGATATCCTCGGTCAGGTTGTACATATCGATGATGCGGTTGGCGGCCGCGATGTCGGCGTAGGTTTCCGAGGCATCATCGTCGGTCTCCAGGTTCACGCCAAACTCGCCCGCCATGGCCTCCTTGTCGGCGGCTACCGCAGCATGCGTCTTGGCAATCTTGGCAAGAAGAGCTGCTTCCAGGTCCTTGAGTGCGGCATGCGTGCGGCTCAGGTGGTTCTGCTCTTCGACGAAGACGGGGTCGGAGATAGCGGCGGCAGAGTCAGCGGCGGCAGCGGCTCTTTCGAGATGGCCTGCAGCATCGGAGGTGGCGGCAGCGTTGGGAACAGACGATGCGGCGCGGGCAGCCTGGACGGGCGCTACCTCGGCTCCGGCAAAAATAGACGGTGCGCTTGCATCTGCGGTGACGGAGGGCGCACTGGTATCCACAGTTTGGGCTGCGTGGGTGCTGCGGGGCGAAGAAGAATCGATAGACACGAAAAGGCTCCTGTTCTGCCTGCGTGGGATGGGCGAAAATGCGTCGAAAGATTCTAGCGCGTTTGGACAGCGTGCGCCTGTCTCGCAGAACACAGTGATACTGCAGCTCCACAGAGATGCTGCGAATCTCTGTCTGCTGTGCTGTTAGCACCTTTCGTCTTTGTTAAGGTGTTAGGTGGTGTCTGCGTTGTCTGAGGCGGGGCGGGCGCGTTTGGCAGGGCTTTAGAGCGCAGGGCGCAACGCCACGAAACGGAGGATCTCATGTCCCAGTATGACTATCTGATTGTAGGGGCCGGCCTCACGGGTGCGGTCTTTGCTCATGAGGCAACAGCCCTTGGCAAGACCTGCCTGGTCATTGACCGGCGCGACCACATCGCCGGTAACGTGTATACCCAGGAGGTTGAGGGCATTAACGTGCACGTTTACGGTGCGCATATCTTTCACACCTCGCTCAAAAACGTTTGGGACTACGTGAACCGCTTCGCCGAGTTCAATCACTTTGTCAACGCGCCGGTGGCTCTCTATCAGGGCGAGGTGTACAACATGCCCTTCAACATGAACACCTTCGCCAAAATGTGGCCGGGCGTTGTTACCCCGACACAAGCCCGCGAAAAGATTGCCACCCAGATTGCGGCCGAAGGGATTGGCGAGCCTCAAAACCTGGAGGAGCAGGCCCTGTCGCTCGTGGGTCGCGACATTTTTGAGAAGCTTGTCAAAGGCTATACCGAAAAGCAGTGGGGCCGCTCGTGTGCGGAGCTGCCAGCCAGCATCATTAAGCGCCTGCCGTGCCGCTTCACCTACGATAACAACTATTTCAACGATCGTTACCAGGGCATTCCTGTGGGTGGCTACACGCGCATGGTGGAGCGCATGCTTGAGGGTGTGGAGGTGCGCACCGGGGTTGAGTATCAGGAACTGATTGCTGAGCAGCCTGACATAGCGCTCCGCATCATTTACTGCGGGCCCATTGACGCCTACTTTAACTATGAACTGGGCGAACTTACCTGGCGTTCCCTGCGCTTTGAGAGCGAAATTCTCGATGAAGAGGATTATCAGGGAGTGGCTGTGGTGAATTACAGCGAGCGCGAGGTGCCCTGGACGCGGATTATCGAGCACAAACATTTCGAGTTTGGACGTGACGCAAAGGGGCGGGTGCTGCCCAAGACCGTGATCACGCGCGAGTATCCAGCAGCGTGGCAGCCGGGTGATGAGCCATACTATCCGCTCAACGACGCGCATAATGAGAGCCTCTATGCTGCCTATGCCAAGCGTGCTGCTGACCAGGGCGATGTGGTATTTGCTGGGCGTTTGGGCGGCTATAAGTACTACGACATGGATAAAGCCATCGCTGCTGCCTTCGATCTGGTGGAAGCCGAGCTGAGGCGGTAGGATATTCCCCTTGCATCTGCTAGATTTTTGTCTCAAGGCCTTTCATCCGTTATTTCGGTGGTCGTGACTAAGGCATTCTCAGCGCGAGGGTTGGCCCCAATTACCGAAGCATGGTATGGTTTCACACTCGAGAGCAAAACAGGAGTGCTCGCTTGAGGCCGCCTGCGCAGACACCACCTCTTACGTGGTTGGCAGATTCGGTCGGTGATGGTGGGCTTGGTTTATAGCAAGGGGAAACATTTTCGTGACCATAGGTGCTTTACATCGGAGTGCGGCATGCTAGCCACGCTTCGCGAGATATTCCAAGAAAACTGGAAGTGGCGTCGCCAGATTTTCAACCTGGCAGTGATCGACCTTCGCAAGACGGTTCGTGGTGCGGTACTGGGATGGGCCTGGTTGTTTATCAAGCCGCTGATGTACATTTTGGTCTTCTGGTTTGCTCTTGAACTGGGACTGCGAGCGGGCAGCACCACGGGCGACTACCCTTATATTCTCTGGCTGGCCTCTGGTCTCATTCCCTGGTTTTTCATGCAGAGCATGCTTAATGTGGGTTCCAATGTCTATCGACGCTATCCCTTTTTGGTCAACCGCATCCACTTCCCGCTCTCAGCCATCTCCAATGTCTACGCGCTTTCCGAATTCATCATCTTCTTGTGCCTTATGGCGGGTCTGCTTTTGGTGTGCCTGGTCACGGGCGTGCAGCTGAGTATCCACATCATCCAGCTGCCGCTCATATGGGTGCTCATGTTTCTGTTTTGGGTGATCTTCTCGGTTATGGCCTCACCGCTTTCGGCCATCTCCAAAGACTTCAGTAATATGCTCAGGGCTTTCTCCACCCCCCTGTTTTGGGTGTCGGGGATTATCTATAACGTGGCCAATCTTGATATTTCTTGGCTCAATCAGGTCATGGCGTTTAACCCCATTACGTTTTTTGCTACCGCCAACAGGGCGGCTTTGTGCGAGAAGTACTGGGTGTGGGACAATCCGGAGTTTCTGTTGCCGTTTCTTCTCGTGTTTGCCTTAACGGCGCTGTTGGCCCTGCGTAACTACCATCGGCTCAGGAAGGACGTGGCTGATGTCATCTAGCAAAGCCTCTCCATCCCAAGCCGAAGCATCCACAGCCGAAAGTCCCGTGGTGGCAGCTAAGGCATCCGCCTCTGACGCGCCGGTAGTTGCGATTAAGGCTCCGGTCAAGGCACAGGCCCACGTTCCAGCTCAGGCTGCGGCCTCGGATGCTCCCTCTGAAGCGTCTGCTTCCGAATTTCTGCGCCCGCTGGTGGTGCGCGATGAAGATGCGGATGCGCCGATGGCGATTTGCTTCGAGCACGTCACGAAAACCTACAAGCTCTTCAAGAGCGATCGAGCGCGCTTTTTGGCAGCCTTCTCCAAGCGGGCTTCTTACAAGGCGGTCAACGCCAATAACGACCTTTCGTTTTCGATTGGGCGCGGCGAGGCAGTGGCTTTTATCGGTGATAACGGCGCGGGCAAATCCACCGCGCTCAAGCTCATCACGGGCGTGGTGTTTCCTACCAGCGGACGCGTGACCGTGCATGGTCGGGTGAGTGCGCTGCTTGAACTTTCTGCCGGCTTTGACCCGCAGCTTTCCGGGCGCGAGAACATCGTGTTTCGCGGGCAGCTGTGGGGGCTGTCCAGTCAGCAGATTCGGGAGCTTGAACCCGGTATCATCGAGTTTGCTGAGCTGGGTGATTATATCGACCAGCCCATGCGCACCTATTCGAGTGGTATGCGCGCGCGCCTGGGCTTTGCCTTTGCAAGCTCCATCAAGCCTGACATCCTTGTGGTGGACGAGGCGCTTTCGGTGGGTGACAAGAACTTTCGCAAGAAATGCTTGAGTCGTGTGCACGAGATCATGTCCGATTCCCACGTGACGATTCTGTTTGTTACGCATTCCTCAGCCTCGGCTCGCGAGTTTTGTCGGCGTGGTATTGTGCTTGAACAGGGCAAGGCCATCTTCGAGGGTAACATCGCCTCTGCTATCGAGTTCTACGAAAAGAGAAACGTGTAGAAGATGGATTCGGTGCAGACATTCCATCTGCTGTTTTTGGGCATCATCTCTTTTGTGGTGACGTTTGCGTGCGTGCCGCTCGCCAAGCGCCTGGCGTTTAAGCTCAATGCAATTGACTACCCCTCCGCCCGCCGCGTGAACACCAAACCCATGCCCCGTATGGGTGGCATCACGATGTTCATGGGCGTGTTTGCGGCGCTTGTGCTTGAGGTGGTGGGCGAGGGGCTGCTCGACTGGATGGACTTGTATCGCTCCTCGGTGGAGCTGAATGTGAACTATGCAGGGGTGATGGCAGGCTTGGCGTTTGTGTGCCTGGTGGGCGCAATTGACGACGTGCGCTCGCTGACGCCGCGCACCAAGCTCTTGGGCCAGATTGCTGGTGCCTGCGTGATTGTGTTTTCGGGTGTGCTGTTAGCTTCGATCAAAAATCCCTTTGGACCGGGCTTTATTGAGTTTGGTTGGCTTGCTTATCCCATTACGGTGTTCTATCTGGTGGGATTCATGAACGTCATCAATCTGGTGGATGGCTTGGACGGCTTGGCGGCAGGTATCGTGGCGATTGCGTCGGGAACCCTGTTCGTCATCGCGATTGATAAATTCCGCCCTGAGACGGCCATGTTCGCTATCGTGCTTCTGGGTGCCACCCTGGCGTTTTTGCGGTACAACTTTGCGCCGGCAAGCATCTTTATGGGTGATTCAGGGTCACTTTTTATCGGAGCCATGCTGGGCGTAATATCGCTTTTGGGTGTAATTCGCTCTCCCACGGTGGTGGTGCTGGCGGCCCCGCTGATTGTCGCGGCAATTCCCATCGTTGATGCGCTCGTGGCGATTTTACGGCGCCTCAAAGACCATCAGCCCATCCAGCAGGCCGATACTAAACACCTGCATCATCGGCTGCTTAGGGGATTTCCGATGCGCACCTCGGTGCTCATTGTGTACGCGTGGACGCTTGTGCTGGCAGGGGGTGCGTATTGCATCTCGAATACGTCGGGTATGTGGGTGCTTGCCGTGTTTATCGCCCTGGCACTCGTGTCCTTTGCCATCCTCATGGCGTTGGGGATTCTGGAGCCGGTGCTGCGCCACCACTACCACGGCAGAACAACCACATCGCACAAGGATGCGGGCAGTGGTGGCGCTGCAAACGACGCGGATGGCAGCGGCTTAAACAGCGCTGATGCCAAAAAAGATGCAGACGACAGCCCGGGCAAAGGCGATGCCGACGTTTTGAGAGAGCCTGCGGATTCGAACAACCCGCAGGGGTCTGGGTCTGGTACCGAAGGAGCGTGAGAATCCGCGTCCTGCGAGGTGGGACAGATGAGGCCGCTCTTATGCCTCACCCTCTTGGGCGAGCTGGCGGGCGTGAGCACTCTCGCTTTCCAAGGTTGCCATGGCCTGACGAAGCGCTGTCACCTCTGCCTCAGTCTTAGCGCCCCCGCGTGCATCTACGAGCCTGCGCAGGGCCTTTTCGGCATCTTTTATCCGGCGTTTCTCGTCACGGTCGAGCTTGCGGCAGGGCTTGGATGCAAGAGCGCGGCCCACCTCGTCAAGCAGTTTCAATGCCTCGTCGCGCGCCTGCATACCTTCGCGGCGAGCCGAGTCCTGGGCGGCATTTTCCTCAGCATCGCGGATGGCAGCTGCTACCTCGGCATCGGACATTTTGCCTGAGTCGGTTACGGTGATGGATTGCTCCTTGCCAGTATCAAGATCTTTGGCCGTCACCTGAAGGATTCCGTTGGCATCAATGTCGAAAGTCACCTCGATGCGTGGGACACCGGCCGCCGCGCGTTTGATGCCCTTGAGGCGAAACTTGCCGATGGTCTTATTGTCGGCCGCCATGGGTCGCTCACCCTGAAGCACGTGAATTTCAACGCTGGACTGGAACGATGCCGCCGTGGTAAACACCTGTGAGTAATGCGCCGGCAGCGTGGTGTTGCGCTCAATGATGCGCGTTGCCACCCCACCCACCGTTTCAATGGACAGGCTTAAGGGAGTGACATCCAGTAGCAGCATGGAATCGCTTGCGCGCACAATCCCGGTTTGGGAGCTGCTGAGCGTGTCAGCCTGGATGGCGGCACCCAGGGCCACACACTCGTCGGGATTGATCGACGAGGAGGGCTGCTTGCCGGTGAGCTGCTGGACAAAGCGCTGTACGGCCGGGATGCGGGTGGAGCCGCCTACCAGCAGTACGCTTCCCAGCTCGGAGGCGGCGATACCTGCGTCATCAAGCGCGCGCTCCACGGGTTCGCGGGTGCGTTCCACCAGGTCGGCGGTCATCTCATCGAACTGGGTGCGCGTCAGCTGCATGTCCATGTGCAGCGGTCCCTGCGGCCCTTGCACGAGATAGGGTAGGTTCACGTGGCTGGATTCGGAGGCTGAAAGCTCCTCTTTGGCCTGGCGGGCGGCCTCGCGCACGCGCTGGGCCGACTGCGGGTCGCTCATGGGGTTGGCCCCGGTGGCGCGCTTGAATCCCTCGGCCAGCGCTTGGGCCACCCGCTCGTCGAAGTCATCGCCTCCCAGGTGGTTATCGCCTGATGTGGCCAGCACCTCGATGACATCGTCACCAATTTCAATGATGGATACGTCGAAAGTGCCTCCGCCCAAGTCATAGACCATGACCTTCTGGCGTGAGCCGTTGGCCAAGCCGTAGGCCAAAGCCGCGCTTGTGGGTTCATTGATGATACGCAGCACGTCAAGGCCCGCGATGCGCCCGGCATCCTTGGTGGCCTGGCGTTGGGTGTTATTGAAGTAGGCCGGCACGGTGATGACGGCTTGGGTCACCTCGCGTCCCAGATAGGCTTCGGCATCCTCACGCAGCTTGCGCAGCACCATGGCCGAAATTTCCTGCGGGCCGCGCGTGCGCCCGTCAGTGCGAATCTCCCAATCGGTGCCCATGTGGCGTTTAACCGAGGCGATGGTGCGGCTGGGGTTGGTAGCCGCCTGTCGTGCCGCCGCCGTACCCACCAGGCGCTGTCCGTCTTTGGTGAACGCCACCACGCTGGGGGTGGTGCGGTCTCCCTCTGCATTAGGGATGATGGTGGGCCGTCCGCCTTCGACTGTCGCCATACAGCTGTTTGTGGTGCCCAGGTCGATTCCTATGGCTGTCATGTCTGCTCCTTTGTCTCGCGCGCCTGCCTGGTCTTGCTGCCTGCGCCTTGTCCTGCTTTTAGTCTTATCAGATGTAGAATCCGGGCCCTGCCGTACACATGCGGCACAGCGATGGTCCGCAGCACCATATGCCTAGACAGAGGGTGAAGGGGCTGATTGAGGTCACGGTGAACCCGTGGTCTTGGCCCTGCTGCCGATAGGCGCTGCCGGAGTATTGGAAGGCCCGCTGGGCGTGGAGGTAGTCCTGGTTGTGTGGCTCCATCTGCACAGCTTTACGGATATGTTCGACGGCTGCCAGGGTGTTGCCGCATCCGTGGTTGGCGATGGCCACAAGGTAGTGCCACCGGGCGTTGCGCTCGGTGCTTACTACGGTGTTGAGGGTGGAGATGGCGCGCTGGTACTGTCCGGCATTGATGTCATTAATCGCGTTGCGTACGGTCACAGAGTCGCGCGGCGAGGGCTCGGGGCGAATAGGCGCACCGTCGGCGTTACCAAAGCCGCCAAAGCCGAAGAGGTCGTCAAAGTCGAAGACGGTCCAGCCCTGCGCACCGCCCTGGCCGTAGGGGTTGCCGTAGCCATAGCCGCTTGGCCCGCTTGTGTATCCGCCCTGGCTCGAGGTGCTTGTGCGCGTGCCGCCTGCTTGGCCGCGTGCCGCCTGAGCGCGCCGGTCGGCTGCTTCGTACTTGGAGGGGTTCATGATGCGGTCGTAGGCCTCGTTGACCTCGTTCATGCGGCGAGCCGCCTCGGAGTCATTGGGATTGAGGTCGGGGTGATTCTCGCGAGCCTTCCTGCGGTAGGCCCGCTTCACCTCGTCAGAGGAGGCGTTGCGGTCTATCCCTAAAACCTCGTAGGGATCTTTGGTCATCAGGCGTTCTCCTTCAGGGGCTGGCGGGGTTGGGGACGGTTGTGATGCGGGCAAGAGGGGGCTGGGCTGGGGCTGCCGTTTATTTCCTCACTGCGGTAGCGTCGAGTCTGCTTTGTGCGCCGTGCTTCCTGGGTGCGCCAGCGGCTCCACATGCCCCTGTAGATGACGCTGCGCAGCAGGTGGAGATCGCGTTCGAGCGGCAGCTTCTCAAAGACAGCCGCCACCTGTCCGGCCAATACCTCCAGCGCATCAAGGGCGACCGGCACGGCACCATCCATCCCTACAAGTGGGTTGTAGCGGCCTCTGGCGCGGTCGCGCTCCACATCGCAGAGGGCGTCCATCAGGTAGATGAAGCGACCCAGCCGCTCGCCCAGGGCATAGAGGCTCGGTGCCCACACCGAGGTGGGATCGTCTACGAAGAGTTCGCCCATGATGCGCCCGAACAGGGCCGCTGCCTCGTCTGGGTTGGAGTGGCTCGCGTGCTCAATCTCGGAGATGGCAGCAAGCCCCTGCTCAATGGCCTCACACTGGCGGCTCAGGCGCGCGCGGATGCGCTGGTAGGGAGCTTCAAGGAGGGCGGCAGCTCCGCGCGCGGGGACGCTGTGATCGTCGGTCCAGTCATCGAGGGCCTTGTGATAGGCCAAAGCCACGTTGAGGTCGGCCGCATAATCAGTATGGGTGGTGTTGAGAAAGCGATGGGCACGCAGGGGATGTACCAAACAGCGCCCGGGGCGCTCGGTTTCGGCATTATCGGAGAGTGAGCCGTGCAGAAGCGAGAGAAATACCAGGTCGTGATCAAGAACTACACGGCATCTCTGACCTGCGCGCACGCCGATGGCGCGGCAGATGCCGCAGTAGTGCGCTTGGTAGCGCCTGAGTTCTTCGGGAGAGAGGTCGGGTTCGCTGGCGGCAAGGTATCCAAACACGCTAGGATTTCCTGACCTGCTGTGTGTGGCACTTGGGGCAGGTTACGCGAATTGTGCCCTTGCCGCGCGGGACGGAAAGCAGGGTGTTGCAGCTGCAACACCTGAAATACACCGTGGTTTTGCGGTTTTTCCACATCGCGCTGCCGCCTGAAAAGAAGGCGCGCGGCTTGGTCATAAGCCTTTCATAGGCGGCGTTTTCGCGCTCGCGGGCTGCGATGTTGCGAGAGAAGATGCGCAGGAGCGCAACGACAAGCGCCACCAGGCCAATGGCGTAGATGATTTCGATTCCCGTGAGCATGTCGAGCACGATGCAGGCGATGGCCACGATGACGAGCGAGTTGGACAGGTGGTCAACGCCGCGTCGGCCTTCCATCCATGCGGCCAGGCGATAGGGGAATCGATTAAAAAAGCTCATGGTGCGCCCTCTTGCTTGCGGTGTGTCGGGGGCTTTCAAGGGGTTGGGCCTGCAGGCTGAGGTGGAAAGCGACAGCAACTGCGTGCTTCAGGCTGTTTTGACGAACCTGGTTGCGCCGAACCTGATCATTTCAGGTGTTGAGGAACGTGCTTGCTCTGAACTGTCTCACCCGTGCGCCCTATCGGTGCGCCTCGCGCCAAGAAGGCAGTGAAACTCCTGCTGAAAGCCGCAGGAGTCACAATACGGAGGCGGTGTGAATGAATTCTGAACGGTGGTGTTTCGTAACGGAACCGTCATCGATGAGCAACAGAGTCCTCACGGCAGCATGCGTGCACTACTCTATCTGTCGTAGGGAATTGAGGTTCAATCTATTCGACGCCTACAATCACGTCGGTGGCCTTCACCACGGCGAGCGCCGAAACCCCTTCGGCCAAACCGAGATTCTCAATGGCCTCGTTCGTGATCGAACCTTTGATGCGGCTACCATCGGCTAGGCGTAGGGTTACGTGTCCGTTGACGGCCCCCTTCTGCACGGTTTCTACAGTACCCGCGAGCTGGTTGCGGGCCGATATGCCAGCAATCCGCTCGGAGCCGATGGCGAACATGACGTTGGTGGCCTTGATAATGGCGTAGGCATCCATGCCCTCCACCAGGTTCAGATCCTTAATGGCCTCCATGGTGATGTCGGCCTTGATGCTGGTTTCGCCCACGTTGATGGTCACTACGCCGTTGACGGCACCTTCGGCGACGGCGGAGATGGTGCCCTTGAGCTGGTTGCGTGCTGAAATCTTCATGACAGATCCTTTCTTTGCGTGTCCGACGGCTGGACTTTGGTTGGCTTCAGATTGGTCTTTCGGTCATCTCTGTGACTGGCCCCACCCGTCGGGTCTTTTGCCTCAAGCTGAGTATCGCTGCGGCACGGGTTCGGGTAAAGAGGAGGCAGAAAAGCGACCTCGGTTTATCATACTTCGTCACATTTTGCACAAAGGTTTGTCCAAGTAGAGATGCTTCGTGGAGGGCTGCCAGAGCCTATAATCAAAGGTCGCGCGTCTCATCAGGTGGAGGGCGTTGACTTTTTGTGCCTCTTCAGGATGAATGGCTGGACGTAGTCTTCTTGCTCGAAACTCCGGCTTGCATTGAGGTTGCCGATGCTGCGTATCGACTCGTGCGCACACGCGCCTTTCAGGAGGACGTGGGTCCGGTAATTGGTTACGATGTGTCACAGATGGGCCAGATCGTGCTTGAGCAGGAGGGCAGGCGAAGGAGGACGCATGGCGCAATTCGGTTCAGTGGAGGCGGTTGTGCAGGTCTTAGAAGCGGGGCGGGCAGCGGTGTTTCCCACTGATACGGTCTACGGCATTGGCGTGGCCATCGCGCGGACATCGTCTGCTGCGGAGGTTTTTGCGGCGAAGCGGCGTGATGCAGACAAGGCCGTTCCCTGGCTGGTGGGCGATTTTGATGCGCTGTCGGTCTACGGGACGCAGGTGCCTTCCTATGCCCGTAACCTGGCAAAGCTCTGGCCCGGGCCGATCACCCTTGTTGTTGCTGCTTCCGATGCGGTGCCGTCCGCTTTTGCTTCAAGCGCGCGCACGGTGGCCCTGCGCATGCCGGATGATTCCGTGGCCTTGAACTTGATTGCCCGGGTGGGCTGCCCTCTAGCCACCTCCAGCGCGAACTTTCAGGGGTGTGCACCTCCGCAGACCTATGCGGATGTGGCTCCGGACTTTCTCGACCAGGTGATGGCGTCCTGTGGTGACGACGCGCCCCGCAGTGGCCGCTCCTCCACTATCGTTGATTGCACCGGTCCCACTCCTCGTATTCTGCGCATTGGAGACGTATCCCCTCATGAGGTAGCCCGCCTTTCAGGAGTGTGAAGCGATCGCTCACCTGTCTGAAAGGGATTACGAGGAAGGCACTGGGCGGGGTAACGAGAACAGTCCGTAGCGTGTGGTGAGGGCCAAGGGCTTGAGAGTAGATTAAACACAAGCGAAGCTAAAATCTCGGTCTCCTTATGCTCGTGGTGGCAAGGATCCGGCAAGGTCTGTGGGCTAGGCTGTATGGCATGGATGCGATACATACATACGAAAGTCTGGCAGCGGAGCGGTTCGGTGTGTTGCGTGCCGCGTCGCACGCTGGTTTTGTGTCTGCCCCCGTCACCACCTCCGAAGCTGTCGGAACCTTTGCTTTCTCGGAAGTTGCGGATCAGAAAAGCAGTGCTTTGCTCGTGGAAGTATCGAGCACCGTTGATGGCCCTGAGGCGATACTGCTTGCGATAGGCGCCTTCGTTGTCTACGCGATTTTTGCAGCGGCACTTGTGAGAGCCTCGGTTGTGGATGTGCGTACGCGCCTTGTGCCGCAGGCCTCACTTGTTGTAGGAATCATCGTGTGGGCGGTTGCTGCGGTGTTTGGTGTGGTGCTGGGCCGGTGTCCGTTCGTGTTTGCCTACGGGCACGCGGGCCTGACCTGGGTTGGCGAAGGCTTCATCGGCGGTCTCATTGCGGGAGGATTCTCCCTTCTGTGCGGTGCGCTTTTGGAGGCGCGTTCGGGGCGCATGGCGCTGGGCGGGGGAGACGTAAAGCTACTCTTCGTCGTGGGTCTGTACCTAGGGCCGGGTGGCGGTCTTGTTGCGATGGGCCTCTCAAGCCTGCTCGCCCTCACAGGACAGGCTCTCGTGGCTGCAGTTGTCGTACTCACGACCCCGCATTCCCGTCGCCAGGCTCAAGATGTCTTGCCTTGCAATCGTGCTGCCGCTAAAGCCCTTGCATGTCTCAAGGTCTCACATGCTTCTGGACTGTTCAATACTTCGGATGGCCCGGGTGGTCCGGACTGCGCTTGTGGGGATGAAACTGCGGATACCTCAGGGGCAGCGGCACGTACGGTCAGCCTCAATAATGTGTCGCCCTCATCAGAGTTTCTTGCGACCACATTCCCCTTCGTTCCTTTTATTACCGGAGCTACCCTCATAACAGTGATTCTTCTGGTAGCAGGGTAGTAACGTGCACGGGCGGCCACGCCTGCTAGGACAGAGGTACCGAATTAGTGCATGACGCGGGTGACGGCTTTGTGCCAGGCCTCGAGGCGGCTTGTGCGCTGGGAATCGTTCATCATAGGGGTAAACATATCGTCGGCAGAGCGCAAGGAGCGCAGCTCAGCAATGTCACTCCAGAACCCCGTGGAAAGACCCGCCAGAAACGCCGCACCCACCGCCGTACTCTCGATGACCTGAGGGCGCCGCAGGCGCGCACCAAGAATGTCGGCTTGGAATTGCAGCAGAAAGTCATTGCTTGCAGCACCACCGTCCACGTTCAGCTCGGATAGGGGGATACCGCCGTCCTGCTCCATGGTATAAGCCACATCGGCCACCTGAAACGCCAGAGCCTCAAGTGCCGCCCGCGCGATATGGGCCTTGGTGGTGCCGCGCGTGAGACCGAGGATGGCACCGCGCGCCTGGGCATCCCAATACGGAGCACCCAGGCCCGTGAAGGCGGGCACCACGTAAACGCCCGCCGTGTCCTCAACGCTTCGCGCCAAGCACTCACTTTCGGCAGCCGACGAGATAATGCCCAGTTCATCGCGCAACCACTGGATGAGCGCTCCGGCCACAAACACACTGCCCTCAAGCGCGTATTCAAGTCCTTGGGAACCCGGCGCGCTCGCCGCCACCGTAGTGACCAGCCCGTGGGAAGAAGCCACGGGAGTCGCCCCCGTATGCATAAGCAAAAAGCAGCCGGTGCCGTAGGTGTTTTTGGCCTGCCCCGCCTCGGTACAGCACTGGCCGAACAGAGCCGCCTGCTGGTCACCCGCCACTCCACGAATGGGAATGCCCTCCGGCAGACCCGGATGCGCCGTGATGCCAAAGTCGCCCGAAGAAGGCCGCACCTCGGGCATCATTGATACGGGAATGTCAAACAGCTCTAAGAGCTCATCATCCCAGGTACCGTGATGGATATCGAAAAGCATCGTACGACTGGCGTTGGTCACATCGGTAGCGTGCACGGCACCACCCGTAAGCTTCCAGATGAGCCATGTGTCCACTGTGCCGAAGGCTAGCCGCCCTGCCTCAGCCGCCTCGCGCGCACCTTGGACGTTGTCCAGAATCCACCGTATCTTGCTGGCGGAAAAATACGCGTCGGGGACAAGTCCTGTCTT
Organism: uncultured Slackia sp.; assembly: GCA_964438035.1. Classification (GTDB taxonomy): domain Bacteria; phylum Actinomycetota; class Coriobacteriia; order Coriobacteriales; family Eggerthellaceae; genus Slackia. The sequence continues at coordinate 8,358 of CAYTIS010000001.1, read as the reverse complement.
GGCTGTAACGCACGCCGACACCTCGGGGTCGCCGCAGATGTGCTCTACCAGCTCAGTGGTGCGTCGGCACTGCCACACAATCGCGTTGTACACCGGCTCGCCTGTCTGGCGATCCCACACCACCGTGGTTTCGCGCTGGTTAGTGATGCCGATACTGTCAATCTGATGAGGCAAAACGCCGCTGGATACCAGCACCTCGGTCAGCACGCCCAGTTGGGATGATGCTATCTCACGAGGATCGTGCTCCACCCAGCCCGGCTGGGGGTAGATTTGCCTGAACGGGTGTTGGGCAAGCCCGGCGATGGAGCCCATGCGGTCAAAGAGGGTGGCGCGCGACGAGGTGGTTCCCTGGTCAAGCGCGAGCACGTAGGTTTTCTTGTCCATGTTCGTCTCCTTCACTGTATTTGAGCGGCCACGTTAAGTGCGGTCGCTGCGGATAGGAGCTGTCAGATGTGGTCGAAGGTTGATCGGGCGGGTTTGGGAGGAAAGAGCACGGGAGAAACGAGTGGCTGAAAGCTCTTCCCCGAATGCCGATGAAAAGGGTGCACAGCCCGCTATATTCCCTGTTCAGTGAGCCATGCTGCCACGTCTTCGCGCACGGTGGCACCTGGCGGGCGGTTTACAATCTCGTGGCGCATCCCTGGATACAGGCGCTCGTCCACCGTGGCGAGTCCGGCCTGGCGGTACTCGGCCACCGCTGCATCCACGCCTTTACCCTGGTCACCCACGGGATCTTCCTGACCTGAAATGAACAGGAGGGGCAGATTCTTGGGCACCTGAGCGGCAGCTTTCGGCGATACACACGCAAGCGTCAGGCCTGCCAAGGCCGCATATCCTCCCACGGTGAACATGAAACCGCAGGCGGCATCTGAGGCGTATTCGTTTACGGCATCGCGTTCGGGCGATATCCAATCGTAGACGGTCCTCGCTTCAGAAACCTTACGCGCGTATGCTCCTGCACCGAGGGAATCGACAAACGAGCTGCGGTAACGCTGACCGTGCAGGGCCGCCAGTATCCGCGTGATAACCAGCCCCCCGCGCGAGAGCAAAGGCGACACCTGTCCCGTGCCACACAGGATGGCAGCGGCCAACCCCGCGCCGTGACGGGCGATGTAGCAACGCACTACGAAGCTACCCATGGAGTGACCGAACATCACGTAAGGCACGTCGGTGAGGTGCTCCTGCATGGTACAGCGCAGCTGGTGAGTGTCGGCGATGAGGATGTCGGCTCCACTCAGGCGGCGGGTGCGGCCCTGCCTGGGGTTCGCGCCGCTGGCGACCGGGTTGCCCGGCGCGCGAAGGGGAATGTGGCCGTAGTCATCCGGGGTTGAGGCCGTCTTACCGTGCCCCACGTGGTCGTGCGCACACACGACAAAGCCCTGATCGACCAGAAATTCAATGAAGGGGAGATAGCGGCCCTTGTGCTCAGCCATGCCGTGAATCACCTGCACCACGCCGCGCACGGGCGCATCCTCCTTCGCCCGCCAGAGAGCAGCGTTGATGGTCGATACACCATCAGTGCTGGGAAACTCCAGTTCAGTCACTTCCATATGACCGCCTCTCTCCTTAGTACGCCCGCTGTATGCCTGCACGCCCCTATCCGGCATGCGACCATCTTTGGCGGCAAAAGCACGCGCACACCTGCAACAATGCGAAAGGAGCAGTATCGGCTGCAGAGCGAAGCTCAGTAGTGCGCCCGCACACCCTCGCCGTCTGTCAGATGATTGCTGCATCATATACCCGCAGGGCGCGCTGCCTCAACAAGGGAGTGTAGGAGGAAGCCCTCTGACTGCAGGATGATGCTGTAGCTGCAATGAGAACGCGCTACTACAGGAAGGAGGGCGTACTCCCCTTCTTTGAAAGTATTGGAGCGCCATAGTTGCGCAGGCAAGGAAGTCGCCGTGTGGCGGGTGGGTGGCCTTGCCTGTAGCTGCTCAACATCAGAGCATCTTCCCTATTGCCTGACGAAACAAGCGCGCAGTCGAGAGAGGGGCGGGTGCGGCTTTCGGTGCTGCTTGTTCTTGGGTATGATGCGGCGGTACGTGGGTCGTGCCAATCGAAAGGACGTGCGATGAAAGTATCTATCGGGAGTGATCATGCGGGTTTTGTGCAGAAGGAGGAGCTGATAGAACACCTCAAGGCGGTCGGGTACGAGGTCATTGACCGTGGCCCTGTCAATGGCAACCGTGTGGATTACCCCGACTACGCAGCCGCCGTGGCCCACGACGTGTCCGATGGTACTGCCGACCGTGGTGTGCTGATCTGTGGCACCGGCATCGGTATGGCCATGGCGGCCGACAAGGTGGTGGGCATTCGTGCCGCCAACATCACCACGGTGGAGTTCGCCGAGCTGTGTCGCCAGCACAACGATGCCAACCTGATTACGCTTTCCGGTCGCTATGTTGACCTGGACACCAACAAGCAGATTGTGGATACCTTCCTTACTACCAAGTTCGAGGGCGGTCGCCATGTCATGCGCGTTGCCAAGATCATGCGGATGGATGCCGACAAAGGTGGCATCTCGGTTGATGGCAAGGGCAACGTCATCCGCAGATAGTTTTGCCTCTGCGCAATCCCACTCCACCATACCCTTCCTCGTTTGTGAAGAACCCATAGCGCCGTGGGGCGGTTTTTGCTTCATGGCCGCTTTTTGCGGGGACGGCGCGCCACTGCGATGGTACGATGCCCTGATGTTGCCAATCGAGTGGAAGGAATCATATGCCCTTCACCTACCTTTCGGAGGCCGACCCGGCTGTCGCTTCAGCAATCTCTGCCGAGCTTGCCCGTCAGCGCGATTCCATTGAGCTTATCGCTTCGGAGAACTTCACCAGCACTGCCGTAATGGAAGCGGTGGGAAGCGTCCTTACCAATAAATATGCCGAAGGCTATCCCGCTAAGCGCTACTACGGCGGTTGTGAAAGCGTCGATGTGGCCGAAAATCTTGCGCGCGACCGTGCCAAGGAGCTGTTTAACGCGAATTTTGCCAACGTGCAGCCCCACTGCGGGGCCAACGCTAACCTGGCAGCCTACTTTGCTCTGCTCAAGCCGGGCGATGTGGTGCTGGGCATGAGCTTGGATAACGGCGGACATCTCACGCACGGCTCACCAGTCAACTTCAGCGGTAAGGTCTATGAGTTTCACGGCTATGGCCTCACCGAGGACGAAACCATCGACTATGACCGGATGGAGCGCATGGCCAAAGAGCTTCGTCCCAAGCTCATCGTAGGCGGTGCCAGTGCCTATCCGCGCACCATCGACTTTGAGCGTATGGCCGCTATTGCTCACAGTGTGGATGCTTACTTCATGGTGGATATGGCTCATATCGCGGGACTGGTGGCAACTGGCGCCCATCCCAGCCCCGTTCCCTATGCCGATGTGGTCACTTCCACTACGCACAAGACCCTGCGCGGTCCGCGCGGTGGCCTTATTGTGTGTAATGATGAGGAGATGGCAAAGCGCATCGACAAGGCAGTGTTCCCTGGCAGCCAGGGCGGTCCGCTCATGCACGTGATTGCCGGCAAGGCGGTGGCCTTTGGGGAGGCGCTTTTGCCTTCCTTTGCCGACTACATCAATCGTGTGGTGGAGAATTCGGCCGCGCTGGCAGAGGGCCTCAAGGCCGGAGGCCTGCGCCTGGTTTCGGGCGGCACGGACAACCATTTGTGTTTGGTAGACCTCACCCCCGCCGATGTGACCGGAAAGGATGCCGAGAAGCTGCTTGAGAGCGTGGGCATGACGGTGAACAAAAATACCATCCCCAACGAGCCGCGCAGCCCGTTTGTCACCAGCGGTATCCGCCTGGGTTCGGCTGCTGCTACCACGCGTGGTCTTGATGCCGCCGAGTTCCGCCGCGTGGGCGAGCTGATTGCTGCGGCAGTATTCTCCCACTCTGACGAGACCAAGCTTGCCGCGATTGCCGATGAGGTGCGCGCAATTCTGGCAGCTCACCCACTCTATCCTACCTACGACTTCTAGTCTAGGCCACCCTGCCGTCGTGCTGTCGCGAGCAAGAGGAGACGTTCTTGAACCAGTTTGATGATCGCTTCACCGTTATCGACCACCCCGTCGTGGCCCACAAAGTGGGAATTCTGCGCGACGAGAGCACCGACCCCAAGCATTTCCGCGAGCTGGCGCGTGAGCTGGCGATGCTGGAAACCTATGAGGCCCTGCGTGACATGCCCACCAAAGACGTCACAGTGCGCACCCCCCTTGCCGACGCGCCCGCTCAGCGCATCGCAGCTGGGGCCTTGGCGGCGGTGCCTATCCTACGTGCGGGTATGGGTATGGTCGAAGGGGTGCTGGATATTCTGCCTCAGACCCCGGTAGGCCATCTGGGCATGGAGCGTGACGAGCAGACCCATCAGCCGCGTCCCTACTATGCCAAGCTTCCCGCTGGCACCGACGATGCTATGGTGCTCTTGCTTGACCCCATGCTTGCTACGGGCGGAAGTGCCATTGCTAGCCTGCGCTACCTACGCGAACACGGCGCCCGCGACGTGCGCCTGCTTGTACTGGTGGCTGCGCCCGAAGGGGTGCGTGCCGTCCTTGCTGCCGACCCCGACGTGCGTATCTGGGCCTGCGTTTTGGACGATGGCCTGAACGAGAATGCTTATATTCTTCCCGGGCTAGGGGATGCAGGTGATCGTATCTTTGGTACCTCGTAGGTCCGCTTTCGGCAAGCGACCAACACAGGGATAGGGTTTTGGCTGTGGCGACATGCAATTCGGCGCAGGTGAGCACCCGCTCTGCCCGCTGTGGCCTGCGAAATCGCACGACTTTTGCGGCGTGGCTGCTGCGGCGAATGCACTTGACGGTATGTAAGAGGGGCTGCTGTATGGCGGCCTCTCTGGCTATAGAGGGAGGGCGCCATACCTTTGTCCTCAAGGGAGGAACGATGCGCGACATGAGACGTCCCTCGTGGGACCACTACTTCATCCACCTCGCCTTTGAGGTGTCCAAGCGTTCCACGTGCCTGCGCCGTGCCGTGGGTGCCATCATCGTCAAAGACCGGCGCATTCTTACCACGGGCTACAACGGTGCGCCCTCGGGCGTGCGTCATAGCAGCGAGATTGGATGCCTGCGCGAAAAGCTGGGTATCCCCTCCGGGCAGCGCCACGAGATCTGCCGGGGCCTTCACGCCGAGCAAAACGCCATTATCCAGGCCGCCCGCTATGGCATTTCCATCGACGGCTCCATCATCTACACCACCACCTATCCCTGTGTGGTGTGCGCCAAGATGCTCATCAACGCGGGCATCAAAGAGATCGTGTACGCCCAGGGCTATCCCGATGCGCTCTCCGAAGAGATTCTGGGCGAAACCAACATTCTTATTCGCCGCGTGAATTCCGAAGAAGAAGGGGAGGAGAACTGACGCACAACCTCTGTGTGACTCTATGCAAACAGAAGCTTCGGGCAAAATCATCCAAATAGGCGCGAAATTTCCAGCTTTTCATTCCATTGGTGCTTTCAAGCCGGAGATTTTTTGTTAGCATACGTCGCGCTTGCCGGATTTGCCGACGTATGCGCAATGCCATCTATGCCGTGAACAAGGAGAGTGACCAGCGCCCTATGACGATTGGACTGGGAATGCTTGCAGGATTCGTCGGATTCCTGCCATTCTGCGCCTCGTCGGGGCTTCTGAGGCATTCCGCCTCCATCAGGCCTCTATCCATTGGTTCATTTGCCTTGGGCGGTGCGTTCGTCTCATTAATTGTACTGATGGGATCGATACTCGTGTGTGCACTGCTGGCGCGCGATTTGTTGGTGCCTTTTACCGTCGCTGAAGTCGTGGTGTTTTTGGGCTGCACGGTTGCGTATGCCCTTCATAAGGTTGTGTTTGCCAAGGGCAAACTGCAGAAGTGAGAAACGTCGGTTAAGGAAGGAAACTCATGGGCGAAGCTCTTGATATGCTTGTCGAAGAGGCGCAAGGTCTTGCCTCAGAAATGGATCCTCATGTGGTTTTCAGTATAGGCGGATGGGACGTAACCCAGTACGTCATCTGGCTTTTTATTGCGACTATCGTCACCTTGGTTGTCGTGATTGTCTCAGCGAAAAAACTTCGGATGGTTCCTTCCAGCCGGCTTTCCAATACGGTGGAGTACGGCTATGACCTGGTGAGCAAGACCATAGCCCAAGACGTTATCGGTGAGGGATTCAAAAAGCATGTGCCCTTTTTGGCAACGCTGTTCTTCTTTATCTTGGTGTGCAATGTCCTAGGCTTGGTTCCGGGATTCAAGACGGCTACCGGCACCATCTCTTGTACCTGGGCTCTTGCCGCGATTTCTTTCGTATACTTCATCGTCTGCGGAATCAAGGCCAACGGCGTTGGAGGCTATCTCAAAAGTCTTTGTCCGCATGGACTTCCCATTTTTATGGTTCCCATCGTCTGGACGATTGAATTGATTTCCACGCTTGTTCGTGTCCTTACGCTCGCCGTTCGACTGTATGGCAACATGTTCGCTGGACACATAATGCTTGCCGTCTTCGGTGTTGCTGCTACGTGCTTTGTTCAGGCGGCGTTGTTCTCCGGCTCAATGAACCTGCTTGTTGCTTTGCCGTCCGTGGCATGGGTCGCCCTGCTGTTTGCTATGTACGTCTTGGAGTGTCTCGTGGCACTCATACAGGCCTTCGTATTTGCAACCTTATCTGCTTCCTACATCGGTGGGGCCTTGCATCCTCACTGATTGGGAGGGATGTGTGCGCAACGGGCGCTTCTTGTTGTGTACACTGCGAGCCGCCTTCCCTCATGTGCGTGGAATAGGTCGGGTCTCTCCCGGCACATTCTGTGTCAAGGCTCGAATCAATATTGGTGTTGCAGCTGCACCCCTCAGCTGAGCAATATAGCCTAGGGCTTCGCATGAAGACGAAGCCGTCGAAGGAGGAAACTGTGGAAACCATCTTTGTACTCGACGCGCTGAAGGTTATCGGCTACGGTGTCGCCACCTTCGGGCCTGCTCTCGGCATCGGTATTGCCGCGTATGGCCTCTGCTCTGCGGCCGCCCGCCAGCCCGAAATCAAAGGTCAGCTCATGACGTACTTCATCGTCGGCGCTGCGATGATTGAGGCCATGGTGCTGTTTGGCTTCCTCCTGTGCTTGATTGTCTAGTCTTGCTTCGTTTGTATCGCATGACTCTCACGAGAAAAGACAGGAGGCAAGCGAGTTGACAGCGTACAAGACCAAGACAGCGAGGCTCGCATGCGCGCTCACCGTAGCGCTTGTTGCGGCCCTGGCCTGTCCGGCGTATGCATTCGCTTCCGAAGAGGAGGAAGGGGGCATCAATGCCATCCTCCCTTCGATGAACGAGTTTATTCCCATGCTCGTCGCCTTCATCATCCTGTGGATCGTCCTTGCGAAGTTCGGCTGGCCGCTCTTCGACGGTATGCTGGAGAAGCGCTCGAACACGATTCGCGACGATTTGAAACATGCCGAAGAGGCGCGCCAGGAGAGCGAACGCGTGCTTGCTGAGTACAGGCAAGAGCTCGCCGAAGCGAAGACCCAGGCCTCCAAGATTATTGCTGAGGCAAAGCAGACCGGCGAGGATGTGAAGGCTGAGATTACCGCTAAGGCGCAGCAGGAAGCTGCCGACATGATCGAAAAGGCCCGTGTGGCTATTGAGGCGGACAAAAAGGCGGCCAGAGCTGAGCTTCAGGCGTCCGTTGCCGATGTCGCAGTTGCTGTAACAGCGAGGCTTGTCGGAAATGATGTGTCCGATGAAGAGCATCGCAGGTTAATTAAGCGCTACGTCGAAGAGGCAGGTAGCTTCGATGCCAACTGATCGCCTGCTCGTTAAGGAAGAAGTTGCCGCCTATGCGGGCGTGCTTTTAGATGCTGCCCTGAAGGAGGGCGAGCTGAAGCGCGTGCTCGAGGTGCGTGACCAGTTAGAGCGGGTGCTGTTTATCTACCGTGGCAATGCGGATCTTCGCGAAGCTCTGTCCAATCCGGCTCTCTCTGCCAAGCAGCGTTGTGGACTGGCCGAAGCTGTGTTCAAGGACGCGGATCCTTTGATTCGCAGTGTTCTTGCCGTTATGGCTGAGCGCGAAAACCTTGGGCAGCTTTCGCAGGTTGTGCACGCCTATCAGGAAGCATTTGAAGAGAGGCTGGATGTATGCGTCGTCGATGTGACCACGGTGGTGGAACTCGACGACGAGCTTCGCGAGGTTATCACCGGGAAGTTGTCCGAGGACCTGGGCAAAAACGTTGTGCTGCGTGAGCGCATCGACAAGTCCATTCTGGGCGGCATCATCATGAGCACTCATGGAAAACGCATCGATGCGAGCGTGGCGTCTCAGTTGGAGCACGCTCGAGCGGTGCTTACGGAAACAAACGATGGAGGTGAATGCTAGTGACTGAAATTACCGCTC